>NZ_VJZD01000079.1 GCF_009377175.1 Streptomyces adustus | reverse complement strand
ACCGCGTCTTCCCGTCCTCCCAGGTCTGCTCGGCCTGCGGATTCAGGGACGGCCCCAAGCCCCTGCACGTCCGGGAATGGACGTGCAGCGCCTGCGGCACCGTGCACGACCGCGACCACAACGCAGCACGCAACATCCTCCTCGAAGGACGCCGCATCGTCGCCACCGGACAGGTGGAGACGCCAAACGCCTGTGGAGCGCCGGTAAGACGGGCACACGTGCCCGCACAGCGCGTTGAAGCAGGAAGCCCCCGGAAGGGTCAGACGACCCAGGCCGGAATCCCCGGACTTTAGGCCAGGGAGCACGTCAACCCATATCCCATGGTCCCCGAAGGCTGCGGGAGCAACCGGCCATTCGGGGCGCCGTGGCGCGTACCACCATGGGGTACGGCTGTGTGCCCGATCCAAGCATTCTTTCCGTAATATCCGATGATGCGTTGGCTGTGTCGGCCGGCGCCGTACGGATGTTCGTGATGCGGATGTGGACATGGATGCTCCGCCCGGCCTGCGTCGCCTGCCGCCGCGCGCCTTTGGCCGCCGCCGTGGGGCAGCCTGTCGCGGCAGCGACGGCTCACCGCTCGCCGGATCCGATTGGGGGACTCCTGCGCTCTGAACGGCTCGCCCGATGGTGACCATGACGTCGCCGACCTAGCCTCGGGTCGTCGGAATAATTCCGAAATGGCCGCATAGTCTCTTATGTCGGCTTTCCTTTGGCGTCGAACGGAGCTTTCATGTCGGTGATGACCGGTGCCCAGCCCCTGCAGCAGTTCGGTCAGCAGGCCGGTGGTACGCAGCAGATCGGCGGTTCGCAGCAGCTCGCGCAGGTGGTCCAGCAGGCGATCCAGCAGGCCTGTCAGCAGGCCAGCCAGCAGATCGCGCAGCGGATGCAGCAGACGCTGCAGCAGATCCAGCAGGTCCAGCAGCAGTTGCAGCAGCAGGGCCTGGCTCAGCATGCCCACCCGTACCTGGCCCTGGCGCTGCATCACACGCTGCACGCGGGGGTCCGCAGCGCGGTGGAGCAGTCCGTGCAGCAGGCGCTGCCGACCGCGATCCTGACCCTGGTGCAGCAGAGCCAGCAGCAGGGTCAGCAGCAGTTCGGCGGCGGCTTCGGCCAGCAGCCGTTCGGCCAGCCGTACCAGCAGCACTACCAGCAGCCCGGCTTCGGCCCCGGCTTTATGGGGCAGCCCTTCGGCCTCGGCTGATCCCATCACCAGGGGATGCGGTGTGCTCAGGATTCCTTGTCCCGGGCACGCCGCATCGCCGTGCAGACGGGAGCAGCCCGTCATCAGCAGCGCAGGCACGAAGTGGAACGTAGGCGTGAGGTGGACGTGATGGTCGAGGACAAGCCCGGCAGCAGGACGCGCAACAGCCGCCGCAGCGCATCCGAGGGCGCGGGAGCCGGCGGCGGGCCGGTCCCCGGGGACAAGGAGCAAAAGCGGACGGCGCCACAGGAGAAGGGCGCACCGTCACCGGTCGTGGTGCAGCCGCGCCGGCAGCGCTACATGATCACGCCGCTGCCGCAGCAGCTGCTCCCGCCGGGATGCGCCGAACTGAGCATGGACGCGGTGTGTGACCGGCTCGAGGGCATGCCTGATGTCACCGTGATCCGCCGGCTGCAGCCGTCACAGAAGCCGCAGGCTACCGGTATGCGACCGTCCTGCCCTCAGATCGCGGTCGTCGAAGCCGCCGAGGCCCAGCTGCCGGCCCTGCGGACGCTGCACGTGCACATCGAACCCGACCTGCCGCTGGCCGACACCGCCTTGCCCGCCGTCACGCCGGCTCCGGGCATGCTGCCGCTGCACGATCCTGGACTGGTCGTGCCGCTGGAGAAGCCGGTGGAGATCTCCTTGCGGGTCTGCGGGCCGGACGGCGAGCCGCTGGCCAAAGCGGGAGTGTTCCTGATCGCAGCGGCCTGGCCGGCCCAGGGTGTCACCGCCGCCGACGGCACGGTCACCCTCACCCTGACCGCCGGGACCGAACAGTGCGTCCAGTCCCTGTACGTCCGGCCCCGGGCCGGCTACACCGACCGCTGGATCCACCGTCCCGACCTGTCTGCGGCACGGGAGAACATCGTCAGCCTCACCCCGCTCGCCAAGGCGTACCCGGAGCTGGAGGAACGCCAGCAGTACGGCTGGGGCCAGCAGGCCATGCGGCTGGACCGGCTGCCTCCCACGTTCCGCGGCTTCGGCATCAAGATCGCGGTCATCGGTACGGGCGTCAGCACCGACCATCCCGACCTGAAGCAGCGGGTGCGCTCCGGGATCGATGTCGTTCGTCGCACCGAGGAGGGCTGGGCGCACGATCCGCTCGGCAGCGGTACGCACGCGGCCGGGATCATCGCCGGCGCGGACACCGGCAGGGGCATCGTCGGGATCGCGGCCGACGCCGAGCTCGACGTCTGCCAGGTACTGCCCGGCGGCCACTTCAGCGACCTGATCGACGCCCTCGACCACTGCATCGAACACGAAGCCGACATCGCCCACATCGCGATCGCATCCCCCTACCCTTCGGCGCTGGTCTCCCGCAAACTCGCCGATGCCACGGCGGCGGGCATCGCCTGCATCGCCCCGGCAGGCGACAGTGCAGGACCGGTCGCCTTTCCCGCCTGCCTGCCCACCGTGTTCGCCGTCGGCGCCCTGGGAGCCCTCGGCACCTACCCGCCCGACACGTCCCACGCCACCCACACCGGACCGCAGCTGAGCCCGGAAGGTCTCTTCGCCGCCCCCTTCAGCTGCTGCGGTCCCGGCGTCGACGCAGCCGCCCCCGGCGTGGCGGTCCTCTCCTGCGCGCCGCAGGACGGCTACACCGCCCTCGACGGCACCGGCACAGCCGCGGCCCACATGGCCGGACTCGCCGCCCTCGTCCTCGCCCACCACGAGGACTTCCACGGCCGGCTGCAGCCCCGCGGACCCGGCCGCGTCCAGCACCTGTTCGACATCATCACCGCCAGCTGCCACTCACTGGCCGCCCCCGGCACCACAGACGCCGCCCGCACCGGACACGGACTGCCCGACGCACTCCTCGCCCTCGGCCTGGTCCCCGCAATCCAGCTCGCCCCCGCCCTGTTCCCCTTCGCCCCCTCCACGACCGCATAGGCCCTGCCTGCGGCAACCACAAAACGGCACCCGCCCCGCGGGGCGGGTGCCCTTCCGTGCACGCTCCGAGCCACTTGAACCCAGACGAGCACGCACCGCAGGGGGGTGTTCCGGTGACCCCGGTGTTCCCTTCCACCCTCAAAAGGCGCTCGATGCCCAGGACCTGTCCAGCATCGACGGCCAGAGCGTTCGGGCCACGCCGCAGCCGGGCACGGCGCGCGAGTTCCACAAGCCGACGCAAGCCCCCTGGCCTGCTGCGCCGACCCTCAACTCATGGTCCGGCGCCAGCCGCGGCTACGCTGCCCGCATGATCCGCGCTGTGATCTTCGATGTCGGTGAGTGCCTCGTGGACGAGACCACCGAGTACGGTGCGTGGGCGGACTGGCTCGGCGTGCCGCGTCACACCTTCCACGCCATGTTCGGTGCGGTCATTGCTCAAGGGCGGGACTACCGCGAGACGTTCCAGGAGTTCCGGCCGGGGTTTGACCTGTATGCCGAGCGTGAGCGCCGCGCGCAGGCAGGGCAGCCGGAAACGTTCGGCGAGGCGGATGTGTATCCCGATGTACGCGACACGCTCGCCGCACTGCGGGCCGACGGGCTGTGGCTGGGCATCGCGGGGAACCAGACGGTGCGCGCGGGCCGGATCCTGCGGGAGCTGTTCAGCCCGGACGTCGACCTCATCGGCACGTCCGACGACTGGGGGGCATCCAAGCCCGCGCCGGAGTTCTTCCACCGCGTCGCCGAGGTGGTGCCGGCCCGGGCGGAGGAGATGCTGTACGTCGGGGACCGCGTGGACAACGACATCCGCCCGGCGCACCGGGCAGGCATGCACACGGCGCTGGTACGCCGCGGGCCGTGGGGAACGATCCAATGGAGCACCGAGGAGGCGCAGAAGCTTCCGACGTTCCGCATCGAGAGCCTGCTGGAGCTGTCCGGGCTGATCGCCCGGTTCAACGGCTCAGCGCGCTGATCGTCGTCGACCATCCATAGAGCCGGTCGTCGAGCTCGCGCACGCACTGCTGCTGTTGCTGCGGGGCCAGCATCCGGCGTACCTCGCGGACCCGGTCCATGCCCGTCGCGTACCAGGTGCGCTGAAGGTCGTCGAGTGCGCGCAGCGCGTACCGGCAGGCTTCATCAGGGTTGCCGGCGGCCGCTTCGACGGCTGCGAGGTCGCCGAGGACGACGGTGCGCTGCTTGTCGTCACCGGCATCGAGGGCGTCGAGAACGCCGTGCAGGGTTGCGCGGGCCTGGAGCAGATGGCCGGCTCTGAGCTGAGTGTCGCCTTTGAAGGCGGCCAGCCTGACCGGGCTGAACCAGTCCAGCCAGTCCGGGCTGGTGTGCTCGTTGCCGTTGGCCAGGACGGCTTCGGCGTGGTGGATGAGCTGGAGTGCCTGACGGGTGTTGTCGCAGCGTGTCTCGCATTCGGCTTCGACGGCGTCCAGCCAGGCCAGCAGCTCGCTGTGGGTTAATCAGTCGATGGATGGTGCCGATACACCCACACGCTAGTGACCCGCAAACCCGAACATCCAATGACAGCATCACCGAATCTCACACCGCGTTTGAGTGATCCGCCCGTGGGAGCCATGTCGTCGGGATCCCAGGGTCACGGCGGCGGAGGTGGGGCGGTGAGGTACGGCGCGAGTTGGGCTTCAAGATCTGCGACGCGTTTGTCCGGGAAGCGGTTGTTCTGACGGGCGCCGTCCAGACGCTTTGAAAGGCGCCGCCGTTCGCCTCGGTCAGGCCCTGGTGGGCGCGGGTGTCCATCGAACACACCGCCACCCTCGCCTCGGCCCGGCCGTCCTTCCGCCAGGTCAGCGCGGTCTGCGCAATCAATTCCAGCGTCGGCACCACCACCAAGGTCAGCTGTGATCCGAGCGTGCGCGCCGGACGGATGGCGACCGGCGTCTTGCCCGTCCCGCACACCGACACGTCCAAGCCCCGCGTGCCTGGACGATGCAGATGCCGTACCGCGCGGTCGTGCCCGCTGTGCTGGTCGGGGCGCATAGTGACACGCCTGGCGGCGGGCTCCGGGCTGGCGGGGCTCATACGAGCCATTCTCGTGGGTGCCGCGGGGCGAAAGTGCCGGGAAGGGGGATCTGCCCAATGCGAACGGGCCCAGTTCCCTGGCTCGGGACCGGGCCCGCTGCTGCAGATACCCCGACCTGCGATGTTGCCCCTTTTCCCACAGTTCGCGGCCAGTAGCGTTCAGGGAGCCGGTCGGCGCTGCGTCGGGTGTGGGGCAGCACGAGGATTCCTGCCGGCCCGCACGCCAACGCTGCGTCGACGTCCTCTTTGCTCAGTTGGTGGTGAAGGCGGGGTAGTCGGTGTAGCCCTTGGTGTGGCCGGCGTAGTAGGTGTCCCGGTCGCCGACGGCCAGCGGGTGGCCGTGCGTGAAGCGCTCGACCAGGTCGGGGTTGGCGATGAAGGGTTCGGCGAAGGAGACGGCGTTGACGATTCCGTGGCCGAGGATCTCGTTGCCGAGGGCCTGGGTGAAGCCGAGGTTGGCGACGATGTTGCCCTGGTAGTGGGTGCGGTAGCGGGAGAAGACGGCGATGCGCTCCTCGATGGTGCCGGGGGTGCCCAGGAGGTGCAGGTAGGCCAGGTTGCTGTCGTTGAGCTTCTTGAGCAGCTGGTCGTAGTCGGCGAGTGTCTCCTCGTCCGCGGTGAACGTGGTTCCGTTGGCCCAGCCCGGGGACATCTTCACGCTGATGCGGTCGCTGCCCCACACGTCACTGACGGCGTCGAGGATGTCGAGGAGGAACTGGGCCCGCTTCTCGCTGCTGCCTCCGTAGGCGTCGGTGCGCTGGTTGAGACGTGGGTTGAGGAACTGCGGGATCAAGTGGGATTGCTGGGCGTGGATTTCCACGCCGTCGAAGCCGGCGCGGCGGGCGTTCTCGGCCGCATGGCGGTAGTCGGCGATGGTGGCAGCGATCTCGGCGGCGGTGTAGGCGCGCGGGGTGACGGTGTCCTTCGGGCCGGAGGGGGTGAAGGACTTCTCGCCGGGGTTGATGGCCGAGGGCCCGGCGGGCAGGCGGCCGCCGAGGTGGTCGGGGTGGGAGGCCGTGCCGAGGTGGCCGAACTGGGAGACGATCCGCCCGCCGGCCTCGTGGACGGCTTCGGTGACCTTCACCCAGCCGGCGGTCTGCGTGTCGGTGTAGATGCCGGGCGCGTTGATGAAACCGATCGCGTCGGCGTTGACCCAGGTTCCCTCGGTGACGATCAGGCCGGCACTGGCGCGCTGCGCGTAGTAGGTCGCGTGGAGGTCGGTGGGGGCCAGCTCGGCATTCTGAGCGCGGGCGCGGGTCATGGGGGCCATGACGACGCTGTTGGGGAGCTCCAGCGCGCCGAGGCGGACGGGCTGCAGCAGGGGCTGGGTGGTGGTCATGAGTAACTTCCTTGTGCGTGGGGGGTGGATGAGGGCAGAGCGAGGAATGGGCGAGGGCCCGGCTCAGTCCTGTTTGAGGGCGTGGAGGCCGGAGAGTGGGCCGCCGAGCTGCATGAGGCGTCCGCCCTCGCGCAAGGAGCCGAGGTCGACGGGGGCGAAGCCGAAGGCGGCGGTGAGGTCCTTGACGGTGGTCTTGGCGTCGGCGTCGTCACCGGCAAGGAACAGCACCTGGCGTCCGGCCTGGTGGCGCGGGTCGGCGGCGATGTACTGGCCGTAGAGGGTGTTGAATGCCTTGACGACGCGGGCTCCGGGCAGCAGTGAGGCGACGTGTTCGCTGCCGGTCAGCTCGCCCAGATCGGCGATCTTCATGGGCGGCGGAGGGGAGACGAACTGATTGGTGGCGTCGATGACGATGCGCCCGTCGAAGGGTCGCAGGCCGGCTACCGCGTCCGGGATCTGGGGCCAGCCGACCGCGAGCACGACGAGTTCCGCCGCAGCGGCTTCCTGCGGGGTGCCGGCGTGGGCGAGCGGTCCGAGTTCGTCGGCGAGGCCGGCCAGGGAGGCGGGGCCGCGGCTGTTGCTCAGTACGACCTGGTGGCCGTGGGCCACGGCGTGGCGGGCGATGGCCCGGGCGACGGTTCCGGCGCCCAGGGTTCCGATCTTCATGGCGGTGCCCTTCGTGGGGTTCAGGGTGCGGGGCTGGTGAGCAGGACGGTTCCGCTCCTGCCGGGGCGGCGGACATGGTCGATGGCCTTCGCGAAGTCGGCGAGGTCGTAGCTGGCGGCGACCTCGAAGAGTTCCGGGGCACTCGCGGCCAGACGGGCGGCGAAGGCGACGTCCTCGGCCCGTTCCTCAGGCGTGCGGGCGGTCACCCACTGGAGGACGGACGTGCCCCGCACGGTCAGGGCCCGCGGGGTCAGCGCGAGCGACTCCAGCGGCGTGCTGCCGGAACCGAGCTGTCCGTAGGTAATCAGCGTGCCGCCGTCGGTGAGCAGTCCGGCCAGCTCACCGGTCAGGGATCCGCCCACCGCGTCCAGTACGACCTGGGCGCCCCGGCCGCCGGTCGCGTCCTGGACCTGAGTGCGCCAGTCCGCATCGGCCGTCGAAATGGTCGGCAGTGAGGGGAAGCGCTGGCGCAAGGTCTGCGCCCCCGTGGCGCTGCGTACCAGGTTGACCAGCGGGATGCCGTGCTTGAGTGCTGCGGCGCTGATCAGCTTTCCCACCGACGAACCGGCGGCCGTCTGCACCACCGGACCGGCCTGGCCGTGCTGGGCGTCCTCGACCGCCCGCAGCAAGGAGAGCAGGGTCAGCGGGTTGGCCAGCATCAAAGCCGCGCTCTCGTCGCCGAGGTCCTCGGGCACCGGCACCACAAGATCGGTCGGCGCCGTGACGAGCTCGCTCCACGCGCCCGGCACCGGGAAGAACGCCACCCGCTGACCGGTCCGCAGATCCTGCACACCCTCGCCGACGCTCTCGATGACGCCCATTGCCTCCACGCCGGGAATCCGTGGCGTGGCGAACCGCTGCCGCGGCCCGCCCGCAAGGCCCTCCACTGCCGCCAGGTCGCCGGGGTGGATCGGCCGGGACAGCACCCGCACCCGCACCTGCCCGGCCGCGGGCGCAGCAGGGGCCGGCATCTCGCTCAGGCGTAGTACCTGCCCGGCTTCTCCGTGCTGGTCGTAGGCGATGGCGCGCATGGCGCTCTCCTTCCATGAACTATTAATGATGGGCGTCATTGATACTTTTGCTATGATGAGGGGCATCATTAAAGATGTCAAACGAGAGCGCCACGAGAGGACGGCCATGCCGCGGATCACCAAGCAGGACAAGGCCCGCAACCGGCAGAACATCCTCGAAGCGGCGAGCCACATGTTTCGCTCGCAGGGCATCGACGCGGTCGGCATCGCCGAGCTGATGAAGGAAGCCGGACTCACCCACGGCGGCTTCTACAACCACTTCGCCTCCAAGAACGACCTGGCCGTGGAGGTGTGCGGCGCCTCCTACGCCGCCTCGCTCGAGGTCCTGGCCCGGACGATCGAGGACGGTCCGGACCAGGCCGGCTCTCCGCTGGAGCGGGTCCTGGCCGAGTACCTGTCCACCGCACACCGTGACGCCCCGGACGGCGGCTGCCCCTCCGCCTCCCTGGCCACCGACGCCGGACGGCACAGCGAAGCCGTGCAGAGCGCATACGCCGAAGGCGTCAAGGGCTACCTCACCAGCTTCGCCGACGAGTTCCTGCGCGAAGCCGAGGACAAGGGCCACGAGCCCGACCCGGCCGAGGCCCGCCACAGAGCCATCCGCCTGCTCAACGAAATGGTCGGCGCGCTGACCCTCGCCCGCGCCGTACGCCACGTCGAGCCCGAACTCTCCGACGAGATCCTGCAGACCGGCCGCAGCCACGCCCTCGACTGACGCAACTCACGGCCGCCGCGAAACACGGAGCCGAAGCGGACACCCCGTCACCATGGCGAGCCCCCGGCTGTGACTGAGCGCTTCAGCCGGCGGGGTTAGCCACCTGTGACTCCAGAGGGCGGCGCGCGGTCATAGGCGGAGGACAATCAGGGCGATATCGTCGCGGGCGCCGCTGCTGACGCCGAGGTACGCGAGCAGGGCGTCGGCGAGGCGTTCGGGACTATGGCGGGCATGGCGGGCGAGCGCGTCGGTGAGGCGCTGCAGGCCGGTGTCGATGTCCTCGCCACGGCGTTCGATGAGGCCGTCGGTGTAGAGCACGAAGGTGTCGCCGGGACGGTAGGACAGGTCGGCCTGCAGACGGGGGACGTGTTTGGGCCGGGCCCCCAGCGGAGGGTCGGTGGCCTGGTCGAGCAAGACGCAGGTGCCGTCCTGATGGAGCAGGACGGGGGGCAGGTGGCCGGCACTGCTGTACGTGATGCGGCGGGCATGGGGGTCGATGACCGCTTGGACGACGGTGGTGGCCAGTGCACCTTCCACATCGCGTGCGTACAGGCCCAGGGCGTCCAGGGCAAGTGCGGGTTCTTCGACGGCCCGGACGGAGACGGACAGCGCGCTGCGGAGCATGCCCATGACGGCGGCGGCCTCCAGGCCGTGGCCGACGACGTCGCCCACCGCGACGGCGAATCTGTTCTCGGGCAGGTCGACCACCTCGTACCAGTCGCCGCACACGTTCAGTGACCCGGCGGCGGGCAGGTAGCGGACCGCGGTGTCCCGGTGACGGGCCAGATGGGGCGAGTGCAGCATGGCCTCCTGCAGGGTGACGGCGATCTGGCGCTCCCGGGCGTGGGCCCGGCGCAGTTCCTCGTTCAGCCGCTGGAGCTCGCGTGCCCGCGCATACAGTTCGACCTCCATCGCCTCCGCGTCGCTGAGCGCTGTGCCTTCTCGCGGGCGGCCTTGAGACAGGATGAATGCGGTCATGTCCACCCCCCGGTGGAGGATCCATTCCACCTGCCCGTCCGGCCCGAGCACCGGCGTGTTGATTGCGGACCACCACCGCTCCTCGAACACGCCGGCGCGGTCGGCCACGGGGATGTCGTACTTCATCGGCGCCATCGTGTCCGGCTCTTTCGAGCGCAGGACCTGGTGCAGGGACGCCTGCAGATTCCGCACGCCGTCAGCATCGGGATCCGCCGGATTGTCAGGGAAGGCATCGAAGAGATACCGCCCAAGCAGATCCTCCCGGCTACGGCCGGTCACCCGGCAGGCCGCCTCATTGACGTCAACGAGCACCAGATCCGGGCTCAGCACCATGCAAGGGCTGGGAGTCACCGCGAACAGCGCCTGGTAGTCGATCGCCGACCTCGCCACGCGCTGCGGCCGCCCATCCTCATCAGGGATGTTCCCGTCCCTCACTCCTACGTTCTACCGTGCGCCGACACCCCCGGCACCCTGGGCCCGACGCCTGCCTGCGGCCCCTCAGCCCCCTGCGACGTGCCCCGCGACGACAACCTCCAGGGGCAGCGCAGGCGCCGGCGCAACCGCGTCGAACCCCTCGCCCGCCAGCCCAAGCGCTCACTCGCCAACCGAGGCGCTCAGTCACACCGGCCGAATCAGTCGGCGACCGCGCGTCACATCCGCTCCGGATTACGACATAACCCAGGCAACAGCCGGACTTGCAAGGCCAGGCGAAGGGCGGTGCAGAGGCAGCAGCAGCGCGGCAGCAGGCCGCAGAGGTTCGACGCCGGAGTGCGGTCGGGATTAGCGAGCACTGATGCTGCGGGCGGCCATCCAGATGGTGAGGTCGCGGGCGATGTCGTTGACGCTGTTTGTTGTGGTGACCTCGTGCTCGTTGCCGGTGGTGTCGCGGCGGACGATCTCGTAGCCGCCTTCGTTCAGGACGCCGAGCCGGAGTGGGCGGACAAGCTCACCGCAGAGGACCGGCGCGCTCGGACCGCCCTGTTCTGGTCGAACATCAACCCGTACGGCACGTTCCGTCTGGACATGGACACCGTCCGCGTGGTCTCCGACCAGGCGGAGGCGGAGCGGATCGGCTTCACCGGCTCGCCGACGATCTGGATCGGGGGCCGGGATCCGTTCGCCGAGGCGGGCAGGGCGCCGGGGCTGGCGTGCCGGGTCTACCGCACGCCGGACGGCCTGGCCGGCGCCCCTGAGCTCGACGAGCTGCGGCAGGCGTTGAGGGTCGGCGCCTCGCGGGGTTGAGCGGCCACGTCTGCGCGGGCCGGGGCCGGTCGGTGCGCCAGGACAAGGCCACCAGGAGCAAGCCGCCGCAGACGATGAAGACGTCGGCGAGGTTGAAGGTGGGCCACCAGCCGGAGTGCAGGCAGTCGGTGACCACCGCGCTGCCCAGGATCGCCGCGAGCGCAGTGCCCCACAGACGGCGGGCGGTCGGAGCGGTCCGCCACAGCGCGACGGCGACCGCCGTGGTGATCAGGGCGGTGACGGCCAGGACCATCCAGCCCGGGGCGTTCGCGCCGGCGGAGAAGGCCACGCCGAGGTTGTGGGCGAGTTGCAGGTCCAGCGGACCGCCTTCGATCGGGCCGTCGGCCAGGGTGTGTTCGGCCCACATCTTGATGCCGAGGTCGGCGGACGCGACCCAGCGGCACCCACACCCTTGCGCCGGATTCCACCTTGCTGCTCTACACCGACGGTCTGATCGAACGCCCCGGCGAAGTCCTCGACCGCGGTCTCGCCCGGCCGCGTCAGCACGCCGCAGCCCTGACCCGCGAACCGCTGGCTGTCTTCTGTGACGAGCTCCTCGCCGGGCTGGCCCATGGCGGTGACGACGACATCGCCCTCCTCGCAGTCCGTCTCCCGCCCCACGACCTGACCCCCTCTGCCGAGGAGCGGCCCTGACGCCGGGTTGCGCGCTGACGAGCGGGCGACGGCGCTCACCTCGCGGGCACCGAGGCTCAGGGCGGACAGCGGCGCGGCCATCGAGTCCGCCCTGAGCCTGCACGTCGCCGACTATGCGGCGGGGGCGAGTTCGGCGCGGCCGAACAGCAGGGCGTACCCGGAGGGGAGCCGGCCCAGGATGCGGGTGATGAGGTCGGGGCCGGCGCAGGCGGCGACGGCGGAGAAGACGGAACCGGTGTCCCAGCGGGTGGTGCCCAGGGATGCGCCGGTGCGGGCGGTGAGGTCCTTGACGAAGGCCCAGCCGGTCAGCGGCTGGGTGTCGGGGATCTGTGCGGTCAGGACACGTGCGGCTTCCAGGGGCAGGCGAGCGGCAAGGTCGACGCGTTCGTCGCCGGTCAGCTGGCGTCCCAGTCCCGCCAGGACCAGGCGGACGGCTTCGTCGGCCTTCTCGCGGGTGGGGTAGGCGCCCTCGTAGCGGACCTTCTCCAGCATCTGCTCATACGCGGTCCCGTACGGCCGCTGGTGCTCAAGCGGTACGCGCGCGTGGGAGATCACTGCAGTGCATGCCTTTCGTGGAGTTGGGATGGGTGGGGTGGTGCCGAGGGGGCGGCACCACCCGTCATGGTCAGGTGGGTTGGGGGCGGCCGAAGAGCAGGTCGTAGCCGACGGGGAGCTGGAGCAGGATCTGCCCCAGCAGGTCGTCGCCGGCGGCGTCGGCGACGGTGGACAGCACAGCGCTGACGTCCCAGGCCGCGGTCTGCTCGGTGGCGCCCTCGATCCAGGCCGCGGTCGCCCGCACGAACCGCTCCGGAGGCAGCGGTTCGGCGCTCTGCAGCGGGTTGAGCAGGATCAGGGCGAACTGCTCCGGCAGGCGCGCCGCGAGCTGGGCGCGAACCTCGCCGACCAGGTGCGCGCCGAGCAGGGCGAGCACCACACGGGCCGCGCGCTCTGCTTCCTCCGCAGTACCGTATTCGCCGCGTTCCTTCACGTGGCCGAGGAACACTTCGCGTCGCAGAGTCATCTCGCCACCACCCCTTCTTCTGCGGACTGCCCACGAGGTGCGGAGGGCGGGCTGGAGGGGGAGATCAGGTTCCCGTCCTCCGCACCGGTGCGGCCGGTGTCAGCCGGAGATCTCCGTGCGGCCGGATCCGACGCCGATGGAGATCTTGCGGGGCTTGGCGCGCTCGGCGATCGGGATGCGCAGGGTGAGCACGCCCGCGTCGTAGTCGGCCTGGATGTGCTCGGTGTCGAGGGTGTCGGCGAGCACGATCTGGCGGGAGAAGACGCCCAGCGGCCGCTCGGACAGCTCCATCTGCACGTCGTCGGCCTTCGCCACCGGCCGGCGCTCGGCCTTGACGGTGAGCATGTTCCGCTCGACGTCGATGTCGATCGCGTCCGCGGTGACACCGGGGAGGTCGAAGGCCACCACGTACTCGTCGCCCTCGCGGTAGGCGTCCATCGGCATCGCCGACGGCTTCGACCAGGTGCCCGGGGCCATCAGCTGCTGCGTCAGCCGGTCCAGCTCACGGAAGGGGTCAGTGCGCATCAACATTGTGAAACACCTCCAGCAGGTTCGAGCAGTTGCTGCCAATGCGCTGCACTGACACCGTTGTAACATGTCATCCAATGGATGACAAACACGATGTCGTCTACATGGTGACAACCCGAGGGAGGTGTCCGTGACCGCACCCGACCAGCCGGTCTCCACCGACGCCGACGCCCACAGCCCGGCGTCGTTCCTCGCCGCCGCGGCGGCCCTGAAAGCCATAGACGACGCCCTGCGCGACGCCCAGCACGAGACCCCCGACACCCTCGGCGCCGGGCCGGCCCCGGAGCAGGCCCTCGCCTCGCTGATGCTGCTGCGGCAGGTACGTGAGCGGCTCGCCGGATGGGAGACCGGCCTGATCGAAACGGCCCGGGACGCGGGCGCGAGCTGGGCCGACCTCGCCTCTCCCCTGGGTGTCGCCAGCCGCCAGGCCGCCGAGCGCCGCTACCTGCGCGGCCGCCCCGGCCCGGCCGGAACCACCGGCGAACAGCGCGTGACGGCCACCCGTCAGGCCCGGGCCGCCGACCGCAACACCGCCACCTGGGCCCGCCGCAATGCGGCCGACCTGCGCCGCCTCGCCGGACAGATCACCGCCCTCGACCATCTCGCGCCCGAAGCACGCTCAGCCCAGGCCGCCTTGCATACCGCCCTCGGCGCCGCCGACGCGGCCGCGCTCATCGCCCCCCTGACCGACATGCGCCCCTACCTCGATGCCCGCCACACCGGCCTCGCCGAATCCCTGGACGCCCTGGAGGACCGGCGCACGACGACAGCGGCTGACGATACCTAACTCCAATCACGCAGAGTGACATCATGCGGGTGCGATGCAGCCCGCCCACAACCACGCCGACGGCGGGCAACGATCCGTCTCGGCCCGAGCCCAAGTCCGTTCATGACGTTCCCACAGAAAGAGACCCACATGGGCAGCAGCGTCGAGACGCTGGAATTCCAGGCCGAGACCCGCCAGTTGCTCCGACTGGTGATTCACTCGATCTACTCGAACAAGGACATCTTCCTGCGCGAGCTGATCTCGAACGCCTCCGACGCCTTGGACAAGCTGCGGCTGGAAGCGCTGACCGACTCCAGCCAGGCCGAGATAAACACCCCCGACCTGCACATCTGGTTGGAGATCGACAAGGGCGCCCGCACCTTGACCGTCCGTGACAACGGGATCGGCATGACCCGGGACGATCTCGTTGAGCTGATCGGCACGATCGCCAAATCCGGTACCGCCGGGCTGCTGGAGAAGATCAAGGAGTCCAAGGAGTCCAAGGACGCCGCCACCATCGAGAGCCTGATCGGGCAGTTCGGCGTCGGCTTCTACTCGGCGTTCATGGTCGCCGACAAGGTCACCCTGCGCACCCGGCGGGCCGGCACCGACTCCGGCACCCAGTGGGAATCCGACGGCGAGGGCACCTACGACCTCCAGAGCGTCGACAGCCTGCCCGTGGGCACCTCGGTCACCCTGCACCTCAAGCCCGCCGACAGCGAGGACGGGCTCGCCGACTACCTCTCCGAACCGAAGATCCGCCAGATCGTCAAGCAGTACTCGGACTTCATCCGCTGGCCGATCCGGATGGCCACCGAGCGCACCGACGCCGAGGGCGAGACCACCCGCGACATTGACACGCTCAACTCGATGAAGGCGCTGTGGGCCCGGCCGCGCGCCGAGGTGACCGAGGACGAGTACCACGAGTTCTACCAGCAGATCAGCCACGACTGGCTGGCCCCGGCCGAGACGATCCATATGCGCGCCGAGGGCACATTCGAGTACGAGGCGCTGCTGTTCATCCCCTCGCAGGCACCCTTCGACCTGTTCTCCCGCGAGACCAAGCGCGGCGTGCAGCTGTACGTCAAGCGGGTGTTCATCATGGACGACTGCGAAGCGCTCATGCCCGACTATCTGCGCTTCGTCAAGGGTGTCGTGGACGCCCACGACCTGTCGTTGAACGTCTCCCGCGAGATCCTCCAGCACGACCGGCAGATCCGCGGCGTACGTCGGCGTCTGGTCAAGAAGGTCCTCGGCGCTATCAAGGACATGCAGTCCAAGGACGCCGAGCGCTACGCGAAGGTGTGGGCGCAGTTCGGCCGGGCGCTGAAGGAAGGCCTGGTCGAGGACACGGACAACACCGAGGCCCTGCTGGAGCTGGTGTCGGCCGCCTCCACGCACGACCCGGAGAAGACAACCACGCTGCGCGAGTACGTCGAGCGCATGAAGGATGGCCAGGACACCATCTACTACCTGACCGGCGAGACCCGCGCCATGGTGGAGAACTCCCCGCACATGGAAGCCTTCGCCGCCAAGGGGTACGAGGTCCTCATCCTCACCGACCCCGTCGACGAGGTGTGGGTGGACCGGATCCCGTCCTTCGACGGCCACCGTCTGCAGTCCATCGCCAAGGGCCAGGTCGACCTCGACGAGTCCGCCGACGGCGAGACGGAAACCGACGCAGAGAAGGCCCGGCGCGAGCAGGACTTCGCCGCCCTGCTGCCCTGGCTGACCACCACCCTGTCCGAGCAGGTCAAGCAGGTTCGCCTGTCGTCACGCCTGACGACCTCGGCGGCATGCATTGTCGGCGACGCCCGCGACGTGTCGCCGACCCTGGAGAAGATGTACCGGGCGATGGGCCAGCAGATTCCCCCGGTCAAGCGGATCCTGGAACTCAACCCCGCACACCCCCTGATCACCGCCCTGCGCACAGCACACGACGCAGGCGCCGACGACCCCGCACTGGCGGAGATCGCCGAGCTCGTGTACGGCAGCGCGCTGCTCGCCGAAGGCGGCGACCTGCCCGACCCGGCCCGCTTCACCCGGCTGCTCACCGACCGCCTGACCCGCACTCTGTAACCATGGGTGCGGCCCGGCACGGCCGAAGCGCCCGGCCGCACCCACCTCGACCTCGCCACCTCACACTCCCCATGAACCCGCCTGGCCCGGCACCCGTACGGGTGCCGGGCCAGGCGGGTGTGTCCGGACTGCCCACCCACCACACGGGGTGATGCTCTGTGCTGGAATCGTCGATCACCTCACGCTCTGCCAGGTCACCTGACACTGTCGCGCGCGCATCACGCCGACGATCAAGGAGCGGACGGTGCCCACCAACTTTCTGAGCGAGGAACAGCGCAGGCGCTTCGGCCACTTCACCGAAGACCCGGACGAGGGACAGCTCGCCGGGTCCTTCCTGCTGAACAGGACACGTAAGAGCTGGCGGAGGGCGCGGCACAGGGCCAAGCGGCGGGCGAGGCCGGGTGCGGCATAGACGGAGACGACGAAGACGGCCACGGCGGCGAACGTGGCGATCGGGCCGACCCAGCAGGACATCAGCAGCACGCTGCCGGTCAGGAGCAGCACGGCGAGCGTGAGTGCGAGGGCCTGGTCGTGACCTCCAGGGGCAGCTCAGGCGCCGGCGCAACCGCGTCGAACCCCTCGCCCGCCAGCCCAAGCGCCTACTCGCCAACCGAGGCGCTCAGTCACACCGGCCGAATCAGTCGGCGACCGCGCGTCACATCCGCTCCGGATTACGACATAACCCAGGCAACAGCCGGACTTGCAAGGCCAGGCGAGGGGCGGTGCAGAGGCACAGCACCCGCCCTCCGGGAGTGCAGACAGCGGGACTTGCGGAGCTTGCAGTCGCCGCCCTCATCGTGCTGGCGCCCCGTCCCGGCCATGCACCCCAAACCCACGGGTGGGCCCTATCGGGGCTATACGCCTGCCGCGCCAGTGCCATCCGGGCCTGCGCGGCTAGGCCGTGTTTTGAAAGTGGTGCACGATGGGTCGACCGCGCACTGATAGAGAGAAGCCTCGTGGTTGACCCCGTACTCAAGGACGCTCTGCGCCATCTCCGCTCTGTGAAATCGCAGCAGCCATCCGGTGCAGACTCCGTCGAGTTCGCTGACTGGCGGGAGAGGATCGCTGCGGCCTTGGACGCATTGGCCTGTGTGCTGGTCTTCGAGGAGGACCGGGTCAGGGCGAGAGCAGAGGCAGCAGCAGCGCGGCAGCAGGCCGCAGAGGTTCGACGCCGGGGTGCAGTCGGGATTAGCGAGCACTGATGCTGCGGGCGGCCATCCAGATGGTGAGGTCGCCGGCGATGTCGTTGACGCTGTTTGTTGTGGTGACCTCGTGCTCGTTGCCGGTGGTGTCGCAGCGGACGATCTCGTAGCCGCCTTCGTTCAGGACGCCGAGCCGGAGTGGGCGGACAAGCTCACCGCAGAGGACCGGCGCGCTCGGACCGCCCTGTTCTGGTCGAACATCAACCCGTACGGCACGTTCCGTCTGGACATGGACAAGCGTCTGGAGCTGCCGCTGTCCGCCGTGGTTCAGGTCCACTGGCGAGGTCACCGGCCCGTCCGCGCACAGGAGCGCGTCCGTGAGCTCGAAGAGGGCATCACTGCGCGAGGTCAGGCAGGCATGGAAGATGTCCCGGAAGTGTGACGCCCAGGCGAAAGCGTCCCGCCGGGCGTCCTGGTGCAACACACTCATGTCCACGGCCTTCGTGCTGGTCCCGCATGTTCTTGATCCGGAACACAGGATCAGGCGAAGGCCGCTCTGGCATGCGGCGATTACCCGGCCGAGCGAGCGCGTGCGAACCCCGTTCGACAGCAGCTGGTTAAAGATCAAGCTCAGAGGGCCGCAGGGGCGCCGAGCATCGCGGAAGCCTGCTGGAGCGGGCTGAGAGCGCGCGTAGGCGCGGGGGTCCGGGGAAGGCCGTGGCAGGTGAAGCCGAGCTGGGTCATGGCCCGGAGGACTTCGCCGACGCTGAAATCGCGGGGGTCTTGGTGTGTGATGACCTGGCCGACCTGCTTGACGGGGTAGGTGCGGCGGCCGATGGTCACGGACTCGCAGATGACCGGCTCGGGCTTGACGCCCGTCATGGATTTGAGGACGCCGCTCTTGGTGAGTTCGAACGGGAAGCGGGCGATGACACAGCGCATGATGCCTCACAGAGAGAAGGAGGAAATGGTTCTGCCTCGGTGCGGCGGTTCAGCGGGCAATGGCGAGGACGCCAAGTGCGCTGCCTTGTTCGTCGACGACAGGCAGGGCATCGAGCCGGCGGTAGGGCATGACGTGCTCGGCTTCGGCCATCGTGGTCATGGGCGAGGTGAATGGCCCACGGTCGCCGAGGATGTCGCGCAATTGGACCCGGTCCGTGTAGGCGCAGCTGTCACGAACGGCGGTGAGCTGGGCCTGGGTAACCAGGTGGGTGCACAGGCCGTCGTTGTCGCAGACGAGCAGGTGTCCGGCGCGGGCACTGGCCATGACGGACAGGGCCACCTCGACGGTCATGTCGTCCCAGACCTGCGGTTCGGCGGTGTCCATGGCGTCGGCCACCGTCTTGTGCACGGGGGTGGCGCTCGCCGAGTGGGGATGCATCTGGACCAGCGTCATAACGTGTCTCCTGCAGATGTGGGTCAGCTTCCTGATCACGGTGCTCAGGCCGCCGCGTCAAAGGCGGGCTGCCGCACGCTCACGCGCCGGGCAGCCGAGGCGGGACTGCGTCTGCCGCGGGAGGCCGCGCTGCGCTGACGCCGCTCAGCCGTCGGCGCGGTGATGGTGACGGGGACGCCGGAGGGGGTCTGGGCGCCGGTGATCCGGTGGAGGGCTTCCTCGCCGGAGCGGACCTGGGTGGTCTGGGGGACGATGCCGGCGGCGGCCATGAGGCGGGTCATTTCGTGCCGCTGGTTGGGGGTGACCAGGGTGACGACGCTGCCGGACTCGCCCGCGCGGGCAGTACGCCCGCTGCGGTGGAGGTAGTCCTTGGGGTCGGTCGGCGGATCCGCGTTGACGACGAGATCGAGGTTGTCGATGTGGATGCCGCGGGCCGCGACGTTCGTGGCGACCAGGACGGTGACGTGCCCGGTCTTGAACTGGGCGAGGGTGCGGGTGCGCTGCGGCTGTGACTTCCCCCCGTGCAGGGCGGCGGCTCGGACTCCGCTGTTGAGGAGGTCCCGGGTAAGGCGATCCACGGCGAGTCTGGTGTCCAGGAACATGATCACCCGACCTTCGCGCGCCGCGATCTCCGTCGTCGTCCGATGCTTGTCGGCGTCGTGCACGTGCAGGACGTGGTGTTCCATCGTGGTGACCGTGCCCTGGGAGGGGTCGACGGAGTGGACCACGGGGTCGGTGAGGTAGCCGCGGACCAGGCGGTCGACATTACGGTCCAAGGTCGCGGAGAACAGCATTCGCTGGCCCTCGGGGCGGACCTGGTCCAGGAGCGCGGCGACCTGCGGCATGAAGCCCATGTCGGCCATCTGGTCGGCCTCGTCGAGGACGGTGATCGCGACCTGGTTCAGCTGGCAGTCGCCGCGGTCGATGAGGTCCTTGAGGCGTCCGGGGGTGGCCACGACGACTTCGGCGCCACCACGCAGCGCACCCGCCTGCCTGCCGATCGACATCCCCCCGACGACAGTGGCCAGACGCAGCTTCACCGAGCGGGCGTAGGGGGTGAGGGCGTCGGTGACCTGCTGTGCGAGTTCCCTGGTGGGGACCAGAATCAGGGCCAGCGGCTGACGGGCCTCGGCGCGCTGCCCAGCGGTCCGGGCCAGCAGCGCCAGACCGAAGGCCAGCGTCTTGCCGGAGCCGGTGCGGCCGCGGCCCAGGACGTCCCGGCCCGCCAGAGAGTTCGGCAGCGTCGCGGCCTGGATCGGGAACGGCACCGACAGTCCCTGCGCGGTGAGCGCGGCGAGGAGCTCCCTGGGCATGGCGAGGCTCGCGAACGCCTCGACGGCGGGCAGTGCGGGAGTGATCGTCTTCGGCAGGGCGAACTCGCCCTGCACCGCGCCGGGCCGGCGGCCGTAGCCGCCCGCGCGGCTCGGGGCGGACGAACCGAAGTGGCTGCCTCGAACCGGACCGGCGGCGGAGCCGAAAGCGGGGCCGCCGGTGCGGCGGCGGGTGCGGGAGGAGCGGTCGTTCGTACGTGTGGGGTTCATTCAGAACCTTCCTTGATACGGCACGTACCAAGGGAATTCCGCAGCGGAAGAACAGCGCGGGAAACCACAAGAACGGGCCGAATAGAATACCAAAGCGAATCTGACCTGCGGAAAATCCGGCGTCGGGCGCAGGCAATGAAATCGGTGACGTCACGCGGTCGGGAAAACGAGAACGCCGACAGGGCAGCTCCGAAGGGGCACGCATCGGCAGGCGGGGCTTGTGCCACATGTGAAAGCAGTGCAGGAAATGCCCGCAGTTGGTGTCCGCCCCCCGTAAGATGCAGGAACCAACTGCAAAATACGCGTCCCTGTCAGGCGGGAACGATGTTCTCGGCCGTCGGGCCCTTCTGACCCTGCACGATGTCAAAGGTGACCCTCTGGCCTTCGAGCAGCTCACGGAAGCCCTGGGCGGCGATGTTCGAGAAGTGGGCGAACACGTCAGCGCCGCCACCGTCCTGCTCGATGAAGCCGAAACCCTTTGCCGCGTTGAACCACTTCACGGTGCCAGACGCCATGTCATATCTCCTTTGGGGCAGTACACCAGAATCCGCACTGCACGGACACCGTGTCGCCGCGATGATGCCCTGCCCGGAAATGACCGAAAATGAAAACTCTTCCGTCAACTGGGAATACCGACGAAGGCGCTTGAAGTTTTTGGGAGCCGCGACTGCAACTGAGGTCGACAGTAGCATGCCGTATCGGCCTGCGTACGCTGAATAACCTCACCCTGTTCATTGCGGAAAAACTCTCCCCACGCCGGGCGTCAAATCCTCACCTCGCGGTCTTAGATACTGGCCTAGCGGGACCGCAGAGTTACAGCGGCTAACACAATGAGGTGGCTCGGTCGTGATGGCCGTGTCGAGGGCGGTAGTTGAGCGTTCGTCCGGTGTGGGGACGTCGCCGTGGATCGTGTCGGATGAGCTGTGGAACCGCCTGGAGCCGCTGCTTCCGCAGCGCGAGCGACGCTTTCGTCACCCGGGCCGCAAACCGCTGCCAGACCGGCAGGTGTTGTGCGGGATCCTGTACGTGCTGCATACCGGGATCCAGTGGGAGTACCTGCCGCAAGGTCTCGGCTTCGGCTCGGGCATGACGTGCTGGCGGCGCTTACGGGACTGGAACCAGGCCGGCGTCTGGCAGCAACTGCACGAGGCCCTGCTGGCCGACCTGAACGCGGCCTCGCGGCTGGACTGGTCCCGTTGCGTGGTCGACTCCTCCCACGTCAGGGCGCTAAAAGGGGGAGCCAGACGGGTCCCTCGCCGGTCGACCGGGGCCGAGCCGGCTCCAAGCATCACCTGATCACTGACGGGCGCGGCACCCCGCTCGCAGTCCTGCTGACCGGCGGCAACCGCAACGACGTCACCCAACTGTTGCCCTTGCTCGACGCGATCCCGCCAGTCCGCGGCAGGGTAGGCCATCCCCGCCGCAAGCCGGACTCACTGTTCGCCGACCGCGGCTACGACCACGACATCTACCGTGACCAGGTCCGCGCCCGCGGCATCGTGCCCGCGATCGCCCGCCGCGGCACCCGGCACGGCACAGGGCTGGGCACCTACCGCTGGGTCGTGGAGAGGAGTTTCGCCTGGTTGCACGGCTTCCGACGCCTGCGGATCCGGCGGGAACGACGAGCCGACATCCACGAAGCATTCCTGAAACTCGCCTGCTGCCTCATCACCCACCGACAACTCAGGGCAGTGCGCTGATGTTGGGATGCAAGGCCGCTGGTCGCCTCATGGATGTCCCGGCCTCATGCCATGATCCGGCCTCATGAGTGACCATTCGCTTTCACCCGCCTGGCTGGCCTCGTGGACAGACAGAGTTACCGGGGCCCTCACGGCAATGACAGGAGAGTTCGAGCATCGGCACGGCTTTCCCCCTGGCGCCAACGAGGTCCGGCCTGCCGACAGCGACGATCAAGCCGCTGCTCGCGCGCTTGCCCAAGCGAGCCTCATCCCGGCCGACCTGGTCACCTTCTACGACAGCATCGGCGACGTCACCTGGGCGGACGTCGGCAACGGCTACTTCCTCGACTCAGCAAGTGACGTCCTTCTGCGACTCCAGGAGTACGGCGCTGTCGACGTCGGTGCGGACCAGAAGGTCCACGGTCTGGTCATCGGTTCGAACGGCGGCGGCCTGTCCTACGTCGTGGGCCCTGATGGGTCGGTTCATCGGACGAGGACGGCGTCGCTGGACGAACCGGAGCTCGACAAGGTAGCCGATGACCTGCGGCAGTTTCTGGAACTGCTGGAGCGATCCCTGACGCGGTTCATCGCCGACGGCGAGCCGGGATCTCTGTAGATCAGCCCGCGAGGCTCATTCTGTTAGCCGCTGTTAGGGCTTGCCGGTAATCAACACGTCGTTTTGATCTTGGTCTTATCGGGCTCGAGGAATCTGGCGATGTCTTCCGGCGTGCGGAAACGGGCTGTTGAGGCGGGGAGACAGACACCGTTGGCTTGCAGCAGCGGGCGGACATCTTTCACGGCACGGCTGATGGTCATGGCGGTGGTGTTGAACAGCTGGCCGAGAAGCTCCTGACGAGAGTGTTTCCGCAGGTAGAGGACGGTGACGAGGATCTGGTCGGCGGGTGTGAGTGTGGGTTTGCGGCCAGTGCCCGGGGCGACGCGGCGTGGTCCGCCGCGGGCTGCGTGGCGGATCTGTTCACGGCGCTCTTCCAGCCTGGGGATCAAGGAGTGGGTCAGGTCGCTGAGGTGTTTGCGGGACATGCCGGTCAGCTCTGGGTGCTGCAGGTCGTGGAGCATGAGGGGGCGGGAGCCCTCGGCTGACCATCCGCGTTGCCGGGGAAGGGCTGGGCCCGGTTGGTGATCTGCGGGGTGAACGGTGTAGTTCCAGTCTCCGTGGAAACGGTGGCGTGTGATCGGCAAGGCGGCGATGGCTTGGTCGCTGACCCGGATGCCGGTGGGGTACTCACCGCTGTCGAGTTCGGCATGCACTGTCAGACCGGTGCGGCTGGTCGTCGCGGAGATGGCCCGGAGCATGACTTCATGGCTGGTCAGGGGCCTGCCGCGCCAGTTCATGGTGATGTGGGAGAACAGCCGGTGTTCGATCTTGTTCCACTTCGACGTGCCCGGTGGCAGGTGACACACGGTGATCTCCAGGCCGGTCTCGGCGGCAAGGTCGGCCAGGTGGGTCTTCCAGCCGCGGGTGCGGTAGCCATTGGAGCCCCCGCCGTCGGCGGTGATCAGAAGTCGGCGGGCGAAGGGGTAGTCGTGCCGGCCTCGGACCCGCCACCAGCGCTTGATCGAGGCGACGGCGAACGCCGCCGTGTCATGATCGGTGCCGATGGTGACCCAGCCGGTGTTCGCCTCCATGTCGTAGATCCCGTAAGGGATCGCTTTCTCGGCCTGTCCCGGGAAGTCGTGCGTGTTGACCCTGACGGGCTGCCCGGCGGGCCGCCATTCGCGACCGGCGTTCTTGTACTCGCCGATCAGCTCCTTCTTCTTGGTGTCCACGCTGATCACCGGGTCCCCGGCGTCCCGGTGGTCGCGTGCCTGCTCGTTGAGGTAGCGGAACTGGGCGTCCCTGTCCGGGTGTTGGGTGCCTTCGATGGTCTTGGCGTTGGCCTGCAGGCTGAAGCCTTCCTCCCGGAGCAGGCCGGCGACCGTGTCGGCGGAGACGCGATGGCCCTGCCGGGTCAGCTCCGCCGCCAGCTTCCGGGTCGACTTCGTCGTCCAGCGCAGCGGCGACATCGGATCGCCCCGCTCGTCGGGCTCGACCAACGCAAGCAACGCAGGCCGCAGTCCCGCATCCAGCTCACTCGCCTTCTTCCGGCCCCCGCCCGCTCGGCGGACCCGTCCCAACGGCGCCTGGCCGGACTCCAGTTCCGCCACCCCGCGCGAGACCGTGCCCTCCCGAACCCCGGCCGCAGCGGCGACGAGCCGGATCCCGCCATGTCCCAGCGACCGTGCTTCCGCTCCTATGGCCAGCCGCCGCTGACGCTCGTCCAGATGCGGCAACAACGCCTGGAACTTCGCGGCCAGGACAGCCTCGATCCCCTCCGGTCTCCCCATACCAGAACAACGATCCCCGCAGCTTGAAGCCACGACTTGTTTCCCGGCAAGCCCTTAAGGAAGAGGGTTGTCGTTCACCACTCGAAGCTGCCACTCAGCCTGCCCCCCCCAACCTCGGGTGGCTGAGCACGCGAGGAGGGGTTGGGGCCGGGCCTGCGCCGAAGCAGTCCTGTGACTGTCAGGACGATGTCTGTGGAGTGCGCGGTGAAGGCGGCGATGGTGAGGGCGTGGAAGACCTCGTGAAAGCCGAACCAGGCCGGTGAAGGATCAGGGCGCTTGAGTCCGTACACGACCGCGCCCGCGTGTAGAGCAGACCACCGGCAATAACGAGTACGGCCACTGCGGTGCCGCCGGTGCGCGCGAAGTCGGGCACGTAGAAGACGGCCACCCAGCCCAGGACGATGTAGCACGGGGTGTATAGCCACCGGGGAGCCCCGGTCCACCGCATGCGGAAGGCGATGCCGGCCAAGGCGCCTGCCCACACCCCGGCCAGCAGCACCAACCGCTGGCCCGCGGGCAGCAGCAGTACCGCCAACGGAGTGCGTGCCGGCGATGATCAGGAAGATGTTCGCGTGGTCCAGCCGCCGCAAGACCACCTCCCCGTACGGACCCCACCTTCCGCGGTGGTAGACCGCACTGGTACCGAACAGCAGGCAGGCCGACAGCTCGTACACCGAGCAGACCGCCGCTGCCGCAGCCGAGCGCGAAGCAGCGATCAGGACGATGTCGCCGACCAGTGAGAGGGGGAACACGCCGACGTGCAGCCAGCCGCGCATCCTCGCTTCAGCGCAGCCGCCGTGCGCTGCGCCCGGCGGTCAGCCGGACGGATGTGCCAACAGGCGCATCAACCGCGGGAGGCCGCAGGGCGTCGGGCGTGGTGCCGGAGCGGGGCTGGGACTTCCGCCCGTGTGCCGGCGGCTGAGCATCTTCGGCGATCATGCGTCCATATTCTGAATATCTGCGGAAGAATACGGCCCGGCGCGTCACCCCGGACTGCGGGTCAGATGTCGGCCGCGTTCCGGGATGCCGCGCGGCGGTACTCGGCGTTGATGCGCTGGGCTTCCTCGAGCTGGTCTTCGAGGATGACGATGCGGCAGGCGGCCTCGATGGGGGTGCCCTGGTCGACGATTTCCCGGGCGCGGGCGGCGATGCGCAGCTGGTAGCGGGAGTAGCGGCGGTGGCCGCCCTCGGAGCGCAGGGGGGTGATCAGGCGGTGTTCGCCCAGGGCGCGGAGGAAGCCGGGGGTGGTGCCGAGCAACTCGGCGGCCCGGCCCATGGTGTAGGCGGGGTAGTCGTCGTCATCGAGACGGCCGAACGAATCGTCTGCTGTCATTGCACCTCTCTGTGGAACACGCTGAGGGGGCCCTGGTGCCATATGGCACCAGGGCCCCGAAGGAACTGTTACACCATCTGCCGACCCTGGTACTGCGCCGGCTTTCTGTTTCCGCCGACCCGACCTGGGAGCTGTCGGGTGTACGGGGATCGCGGTTGCTTGACCGGAGACCACCTCACTATCGATGTCCTGCGGTACCCGGGCTCAAGACTTCCGCCCGGGCGATCCTGATGGCGCTCGGCTCCTCCGTTCCTCCCTCTTGATGAACTACTTACCAACGGGGACTGCGTACTGCTGGTACTCCTGGTGATGCGAACTGCTGGTGACCTGAGTAAGCGCCACTCTTCGGCAGCCAGCCCCGTCGCCCGTCCTGCGTCTGCTCTGGCTTGGAACCCCACTGCCGAACTTCCCGGTGCGCGCGTCCGCAGCCGACGCCTTCACCGAGGTACCGCTCACTGACTTCACTGCTGGTACTGCGAACTGCACTACTGAACTGCCACTGCGTTACTGCTCATGGCGGCCCCTGATCACGGCGGGCCACCCGGTCCGGCCGTCAGTCCCGTCGCCGTCCTGCGACATACCTGGCTTCGGAACTCCACCACCGCACCGTCCTGCGCACTGCAACTGCGTGTACTGCGGTACTGCTGCCCGGCAGTTCATCTCTGCCAGGCCCCGTTGATCTGCCTACGAGAGAAACCATAACCACACCACCGCCCAATGTCTACTCTGGCCGACATAGATTTCCGCTCGTTCGACGATGAGGTAATCAACCTCGAACAGCGACAGGGGACAGGCGCAAAGCGGTGATCTGCGAGTCAACCGCCGCAGGCCGGGGGACAAGCACCACGCAGACAGGACCAGGCAGGGACGATCCAGAGACCAGGGTGACCTGATGGACACAATGAGCGTCGACGTCGCAACCGCCCGACCGCTCCGGTGATGCCAAGGTCGCGCATGAGCCGTTCGACGGTGCAGCGAGCCACCAGAACGTTCTGCCGGTTCAGGTGCCGCCAGATCTTCCGGGCGCCGTAGACACGGTAGTTGGCCTCGTACGCCTGAGTGATCAAGGTCTTCAGTTCGGCGTCGCGGACGGTGCGGGCCGAGGGTGCGGCCCGGCGTTTGTGGTGGGCGTAGTAGGTGGACGGTGCGATCTTGCAGTCGTGGTCGGTCAGGACCCGGCAGATCGGCTCGACGCCGCCGAAGCGGTCCTTGTGCTCGTCGATGAACGCTACGAGCGTGTGTGTGGCCGGTCGAGCTCGGCCGCGAAGAAAGACGCCGCTGCCTTCAGGAGCTCGTTGGCCCGCTTGAGCTCGGCGTTCTCCTTCTTCAGCGCCTTCATTGCCGCGGACTCCTCCGTGGTCGTCCCCGGACGCTGCCCGGAGTCGATCTCGTCCCGCCTGACCCAGTTGCGCAGCGTCTCGGCAGAGCCGATGCCGAGCTTCTGCGCGACCGCCCGCAACGCGGCCGACTCGTTCGGGTAGTCACCACGGACTTCGGTGACCATACGGACCGCTCGTTTACGCAGCTCAGCGGGGTAGGAGGAGGGAGGTGCCATGACTCGGTCCTTTCATGGAATCGAGTCTCCACCGAACCCGGAACGGTTCACCCCAGGTTCACATGCGTACCTGGGCACCACACCGGGAGCACGCGAGGCTCCGCCGGGATGGTCCCGGCGGAGCCTCGCGAAAAGGGGTGTGGCCGTGAAGGGCGGTCGCCTGCGCGGCGAAAGGCTCCATGAGGCTTCAGCCGAACGATCGTCCTCATGGGCGAGAGGCGAGGCCCGGGGACACTGTCCCCTCCACCGCCACACCCCCATCAACCACACACCCTCGCCGGATGTTCCCGCACCCCCACGGACATCAGGTCAGCCCGCGGGTGCCGCGCACCGCGCCCGCTGCCCCCGCAGCCACTGCAGGGGCAACTGTGCAGCCAGGCAGCCCCGCAGCACGCGGTGCGGAGCGGCAGTCCCCTCAGACCGTGTAGTCCCGGGCGTGCCGCCGTGCAGAGGGGCCGGTGCGACTGCGCTCCCCGGTCACCGGTTACTGGCGGGGTGCGGGTCAGTGACGGTGGCCACGGCGGCCGTAGCCCCAGGACTCGTCGTCGACGAAGCGGCCGCGGTCGTTGCGCAGCGTCGCGGTGTCGCGGTCGTTGTTCCACACGTACGCGCGACGGTCCTGGTACAGGTCACTGCGGGTGTCGCGGCCCTCACCGGTGTGGACACGGACCGTGGCGCGGCCGGCCAGGCGGTAGCCGTCGAAGGTGTAGGCGTGGCCGGACTCGTCCTTAAGCGTCCAGCCGTCCAGGCTGACCGCGTGACGCGTGGTGTTGGTGAGTTCCACCCACTCCTGGTTCAGCGAACGGTTGGAGCGGTCATCACGTCCCGGGGAGTCGTACTGGACAGCCGAGATCTCCACCCTCGACCGGCTGTCGGGGCGCCCGTGATCGGCCGCGGACGCCGGCAGCGCCACCGCCCCCACCACGGCGCCCGCCGCGAGCGCGGCAGCAGCCAGACGACGAGCAGAGACAGAAACGAAAGCGGACATGAGTCCCCCTGATGGTGCAGGCACCCCTCCCCCGACGCGTCCCCGTTCAGGGGCCGCCGCGGGAGCTGGTGCGGTGTGCGGGATTCGCGGCCCGTTCGGCCACACCCACACCCTGCCCACCACACCTGGGAGTTGAGAGGGATACGCGCCTTGTGTTACGTGTTGCCCATATTTCCGTGACTCTTAGATGCACTACTCACGTATGTTGCCCCTACCCGCAGCTGATGCCTCACCAGGCCAAGAACCCGCGCGAGCGCTGAACAACGCAGCTCGATCACCACTCCACTCCACGCCGACACCGACCAGGCCGTCACCCGAAAGTGAGTAACAGCCCTGACGTCCGCCCCGCAGACACATCGGCAGGAGCTCCCCCGCAGGTCCTGGGCGGACAAGGACCCGACGGACCGCTGCAAGTCCACCCACCGCCGCCCTCCCCGCCCCGACACCGAACCGCCGGGACCCGGAGCGGGCCGGCGCTCGCCGGACCGCAACAACCGATGTGCGTCGCCTGTCCCCTCGCCATCACTCCCCCTGCCACCCACCACAGACAATCCCTTCCCCCCAGCAGATGGTGCAGATGGAGAGAGGAGAGGGGTTGTCGCGATACGTGGTCGGGCCCGGTCAAGGGGCCTGAGCTGCGCAAACCCTGCGCAGGTCACTACACGGGCCGGTAGGGAGATCGGTAGGGGGATGGCAGGGCAATCGGTAGCGAGTCGGTGGCCTTCCCGGCCCGGGTGCGGGCAAGCCACCGGCCTCTGCGCACAGCCAAACCGCGCAGGGTGACAGCGGCCGCACCCGGTAGCCCCACCTTCGTGTCCCGGGACACGCTCAAGCCAGTTCGATTGAGCTCCGAATGCCTTGTCTGCACGTGCAGACAGCGGCAGGCCAGCACACAGCCCGCGTACGGAGGTGGGCCGGAATCTCCGCCCTGTCATCAGATCCCTCTGGAGATCAGAAGTCTTCTGGGCCGCCCTCGGTGCGAGCAGCGGCACGCTGGCCTTTGGCCATACCGCCCATCCCTGCATCCGCACCGCCAACGGGGACCGGGCCGAATCTACTGGCGTCCGGCATAGGCACTCCCCAAGCCCTGGGCTACGGCCGCAGTCAGCTCGACATACGCCTGCCGGGTCTTGCTCCTCATGCGTTGCAGATCGACTTCCGCGCCATGAGCCAGGTGCTCATCGAAGGGAATCTCCACCACGGTGCGGCACGCCGACTGAAAGTGCCGGGTGATGGCCGCCACGTTGATGCCTTCTACGCTGCCATGGGACGCGTTGACTGCTACGACAGCGTTCGCGACGAGTGCCCCGTGGCCGTCCTGCTGCAGGATGTCCACCGTCAGACTGGCTGTCGCAGCACCGTCCACGTTGGGCGCCGCAACGATAACAAGCTGGTCAGCCTGGGAGAGCACTTTCTTCATCACTTCATGCCGCAGCGCTGTGCCCGTGTCGGTCAGGACAAATGAATAGTGCGAGGCGAAGGCTCGGAGCACCTCGGTGTACTGCGTCGACGTCAATTGCTCCGCGATGCTCGGATCCATGTCGTTGGCGATCACTTCCAGACCCTGCGGGTTCTGTGAGGTGAAGCGCCTGACGTCCATGTAGCTGTGCAGGTGCGGCAGCGCTCGGACGAAGTCGTAGATCGTCGCGCCCGTCTCCCGGCGCAGGCGCCGTCCAAGGGATCCCGCATCCGGGTTCACGTCCATGGCCAGGATCTTGTCCTGGCGACAGGCAGCAAGAACGGAGCCCAGAGCAGTGACCGTGGTGGTCTTGCCGACGCCGCCCTTTCCGCTGACGACCACGATGCTGCACGAGCGCTGCACAGGCAATCGAATGGCATCCAGCAAGCGGCGCTGGCGGGATCGGATGTCGTCCAGCAGTCCCTCGCGCCCCTTCCCCTTGCTCGTGCGGCGGGAGCCCCAGATCGGACGCTTGACTTGGACGAGGGCGTCTGAAGAGAGCTCGACGGCTGCTGTGTAACCCAGTGGTGCCCCAGTACTGCGCCTTGCCGGAGCCTGCAAAGTCTGCGGCTCGTCCATCGGTGGCGTGAGATTGGGGGCCGGCAGATCACCATGCAGCGACGGCTGGCTCGACGTATTCGGCTGCTCTGCAGGATCTGGGAGCCGATGGTGTTCCACCGGCTCCGGGTCAGGTTCCGCGGCGGGTTGTACCTCGGCGCTCTGGGTCTGTGTGGTTTCGGGCTTCGGGTTCGGCGGGGCGAGGAGGTAGTCCGTGTTGTCCACCACTTGTCCGCGGACAATGTTTTCGGCCTCGAGGTCGGGCTGCGGGATTCCCATGTGGTCCCGGGCTTCTCGTAGCTCCGCAGCATGGATGCCCAGTGCATCGTGCGCCTGTTCCAGGGCCGCGCCGAAGGCCTCTATCGGTAGATCTGCCGTTGGGGCTGCCAGCGGGTCCGTTTCCTGCCAGGCCGTTGTCGCGGTGTTCAAGCCTTCCAGTGCTCGACGATGCCGGTCGGCCAGCTGCTCCGCGGCAGCACGGATCTCTTCAGCTTGCTCACGCTCAGCGCGTGCGCTGTCGAGGGCAGCGACAGCCAGACCGAGCAGCCGTTCCGATTCCCGTAGCTGGTCCTCGGCCCAGGCGTAGGCACGGACTTCGGCCTGCACGGCTGCCACTTCTGCCGCGTCCTCGAGTTCCTGACAGCGGTCCTGCAGCGCAGCGACCATGCGCAACAGCCCGTGCACCAGTGTCGTGGTTCCGAGCAGGGCCTGGGTCACGTCCGCCGGAGTGGTGTATCGACGGCCACTCGGTGATCTCGTTGTGAGGCTATGCGCTGAGTTCGGTGGGCAGGGCGGTGTCGTCGGTTTCTGACTCGATCGGGTGGAGGCGGGCCTTGGCGAGCAGGTCGAGTCCCATGTAGCGGCGGGCCTCGGTCCACTCGTCGTTCTGCTCGCCAGGACCGCGCCGACCAGCCGGATCAGGGCGGTGCGGTCGGGGAAGATGCCCACCACGTCGGTGCGGCGGCGGATCTCCTTGTTCAGCCGTTCCTGCGGGTTGTTCGACCAGATCTGTCGCCAGCTCTCCCGCGGGAACGCGGTGAACGCCAACACGTCACCCTGAGCCGCATCAAGGTGAGCTGCGGCTTTGGGGAACTTGGCTTCCAGGGCGTCGAGGACGTGCCTCATCTGGGCTTTGACAGCGTCGGTGTCGGGTTGTTCGAAGACGGTCCGCAGCAGCGTGGCCACCCAAGGCTGAGCCGACTTGGGCACCTGGGACAGCAACGCGCGGGCGTAGTGCGTGCGGCATCGCTGCCAGCTCGCGCCGGGCAGGGCGGCGCCGATCGCATTGACCAGGCCCATGTGCGCATCGGAGATGACCAGTTGGACGCCGGACAGGCCGCGGGCGATGAGTGAGCGCAGGAAGGCGAGCCAGCCGGCGCCGTCCTCGGCGGTGGCGACGTCGATGCCGAGGATCTCGCGGTGCCCGTCGGCGTTGACGCCGACCGCGATCAGCGCGTGGACGTTGATGATGCGGCCGCCCTCGCGGACCTTCTGCGTGAGCGCGTCCATCCAGACGAACGCATACGGTCCGGCGTCCAGCGGCCGGTTGCGGAACGCGGCCACCTGTTCGTCCAGGTGCTTGGCCATGGCGCTGACCTGGGACTTCGACAGCTGGGTGACGCCGAGGGACTCGGCGAGCTTCTCGACTCGGCGCGTGGACACGCCGAGCAGGTAGGCGGTGGCGACCACCGAGATCAGGGCCTGCTCGGCCCGGCGGCGGCGTTCGAGGAGCCAGTGCGGGAAGTAGCTGCCCCGACGCAGCTTGGGAACGGCGAGTTCGACGGTCCCTGCGCGGGTGTCCCACTCGCGTGGGCGGTAGCCGTTGCGGTGGTTGACGCGTTCGTCGCTGACCTGCCCGTACTCGGCGTTGCAGAGGGCGTCGGCCTCCGCGGACATGAGTGCGTCGGCGAACGTCTTGACCATCGCGCGCAGCAGATCGGGACTCGCCGAGGCGAGGTTGTCCTCGGCGAGGGCGTGCAGGGGCAGACTGTCTGGTGCGGTCATCGTGCTGATCTCCTTCGAGCCTAGACATCTCGAAGATCAGCCGGTGGCCGTTCTCATATCCGGACCCTCACTCCGACGCCGGGACAAACACCCGGATCAGGTGGGAACCGGTACACCACTTCCAAGGACGCAACCCAGGGCCTGCTGGGCCTTGTCATGAGCTTTGCGTACTTCCTGCAGCTGTAGAGCAAGGACGTGTGAGTCCTTGAGCGCCGGTGCGTGGGCGGCAGAGGCTGTGCCGAGTGAGGCTTGGGCTGCGTCCAGAAGTTCCCGCCCCTGATGCAAGGTCCGGTGCTGATGCTGGGGCGGCACCAATGCCGCCACCAGATTCTTCAGCGTCGGATAGGGGATCAGCACACGCCCTTTGAGGTAGAGGCCCCAGCGCGTACGTCCGCCGCCCACTCTTTCCGCCAGCTGCCGCTGCGTCAGCTGCTGGGTCAGCTGACGCAGCCACAGTGCCAGCCGCTCCGCCTCAGCAGTCGGTGCATCCAGCGGTCCAGGCCGCTGTCCCGCACGCGCCATGCATCCCCCGAATTGTCCGCTCCGTGTGCGCAATGTCCACACAGTTTCCTGCATCGACGCTGCTCGTTGCAGGCGGACAACGAGATTGCCGGGCACGGTGGCGACACCGTTTCGGCGGCACTCGGCAAGCAGACAGAGGCTTCTCTGTGACGCTTCCGGGCCGACAACCCGACCGGTACACCGTGGAGGCGATGAAAGGCAGGTGCGTTATGGATCTCCGGCTGTTCTGCGCATCCACCTCTGCGCCGTCCCGGTCGACAGGCACACCGGCAGACTCAGCAGATGGAGCGTCCTATGCCTTCCCAGCGTCGCGTAACCCCGGCCGATCGGCGTCAGCCGTCAGGTCAGTTGCGCAAGGATCGGAAGTCCGCGTATTCGCGCGGCGACAGTAGCGTCGACGGGCTGCGGCATGGTTGGCGTCGTGTACAGGTGCCCGTTCCCCCTGTCTCCGTGATCCCGACAGTGACGGCCGTGGGCAGCGGCAGCGGGCTCACAGCGGCCATCGCCACCGGCCACGTGCAACCCGGCGTGGTGTGGCCTGCTGTCACTCTCGCGATCGCTGGCATGGCCTACGACGTCGCCTGCCGGGCCATGCACCGGATGCGCCGTATGTGAAGAATGCCCGCAGCGGCGTGCAGGGGGCAGGGAAGGCTCATCCGGCAAGGCCGACGGGCGCATGAGGACGCCGGTGATGCCGGTCGGCGAGACCGAGCGGGTAGACCGTCTCAGCCGGGTCGCGGGTTCCGCGAGGCTCAGATTGCTGGAGTAGAGCCGCCCGCCCTCCCCCGGGCGGACGGCTCACGCCGTGTGTGTGCAGAGATCAGGGCCGGCGGCGGAGACGTAGGCGTCCTGGGCCGCTAGACGACACCGGCCGGGGCCAGCGGCGGGATTCGAACCCGCGTTACCCGCTTGACAGGTTTGTCTGTGCTGGTCAGGGCCTGATCCGGACAGGTCCGCTGGCGTTCATCCTCGTACGCGTGCTGTGTCGGCCGGGGCCGAACGAATGGCTCCGACCGGTCGCGTACGACGATGAACGAGACGGAAACTGAGACGGCTTGCTGCCTCCGATTGTCTGCGCAAGGTGGCTCCACTCGCGGTGCAACCATCCATGCAGCCAACCCAGGGGACTCCTCAGGCTCGTGCGGTACGGCCAGGGCCCGTGCCGCGGCGGGAGATCGGTTCCTCTACTGGACGTCAAGGTGTGGCGTCGCGAGTATGGCTGCTGACGACCGCAGGAGGTGCGATGGTTGAGCAGATCTGGCGGAAGAGCTCGCGATCTACTACTGGCGCAAACTGCCTTGAAATAACCTGCGCCCTCGGTGGCATACGGATCCGCGACTCGAAGATGGTGGCGGGCCCTCAACTGTTCGTCACGATGATTAGCTGGCGCCGCTTCATGTCTTATGTTGTGGTCCAGCCAGTTTAGTGTCCGAATTCTCTATGTCGTCCTGCTTTCTCCTTCGCCACTGGAGATGACGTCTGTCGATTATTGCCGAGCAGGGGGGGAAATGCCGTATCGCAACGCATGGAAGCAGCGAATTCTCTGGGTAATCGCCGGATTGAGCATCGTAGCGCTCGTAGTTTGTTCCCCTTTCATCTTGCGCGCAGCAGCACCCGCCGGGATGGACTGGAATAGGTTGAGCGAAGTAAGCCAGGCCTACGGAGCGGTAGCCGTACTCTTCTCCGCGGCAGCTTTTCTTGGCGCCGTAGTGTCAATTTGGTACCAGGCAAAACAGACTCGCCTTATGCATGAAGAGATTCGTTCGTCCATGCACAAGGAACTTATACTCCGAGCTCTGGACGATGAGACGCTCATGCATTGTTGGGACCCGCCGCTTGAGCCCTGTACGTTTACCGAGACCAGGCAGTACACGTTTTGCAACTTGATCTATCGACTCTGGTTTACGGACTACCTGGTCGGTCGCACCACTATTGAAGCCACTCGAATCACGTTAGAAGTGCATTTTAAGGGTGAGATTGCACGTCGTCATTGGCGAATCTATGGACCGAGTTGGAGTAACTGGGCAAGGGCTAACGGCAATAGACGAGAGCAGGAGTTCGTCTCAGTCACTCAGACGGTATTCGAAGGGGCCGTTGCTGGGGGGCCGCCAATTGAAGCGGGAGCGTACTTTGTGCCGCCTCGAGCTGAGTGAATGAAGGCGAAAGTGTGGTGTTAACTTGAAGTCCGTACCTTACCCGGGCCTCGCTGGCTTCAACTGCTCGCTTTGCAGGCGAAGTATCCGCAGCCTGCGCACCTGCACGTCGAGGACGGTAGCGGACCGGGCTGGTGTCAGACATCCGGGTTTCCCCGGTGCCGAGGGCCCCGGGGTGGCGTTCTTGGACATGGGCGACCGGGGGCGGTGTCGCCAAGGCCGAACGCGCCTGCGTGCCTGGGTGGCTGGCCAGCCTGGGCGAGCGTCGGACCGCGGCGGTGTCGGCCGCCGCATCACTCGATCCGATCGGAATCGGCCGAGGAAGAATCTCGACGGCAGGTCACCCAGCAGGCGGGCGACGCGCAAAGTCTCGTGGTGTTATGCGGCGCCGGTGAGTGAAGGCAGCAGGCCGTCCCCGGGCCGCAGGTCCTGTTCGGCCGTGAGGCCGGCGAGGAACGTGCCGACCTCGGCCAGGACGGCGGCGCGCTGTGCTGGTCCGTAGGCGATGACTTCGCCGGTCGCCATGTCGAAGGTGCGCACGGGGGTGTGTGGTCCGGTGCAGATCAGGGTGCGCGCGATCGCGGGCAGGCCGAGGCTGAGGGCATCGCAGTCGCCGTGGCGGACAAGCTGCAGCAGGTCGGTGGTGACGCTCTCCCAGTCACCGACTCCTCGCCAGTCGTCGGCGCTGCCGCCCAGCTCGTGGGTGAGCGTGGCCAACGGAACGATCTCTCCCGGCAGGCGTCCCTGGGTAAGGCGGTGGTGGATGCGGGCGCCGTCGGGCTGCCGTACCCGCGGGTGGAGCAGCGAGGCGGCAGCCACCAGCGTGGTGTTGATCTCCTGGGTGCCGGGACCGGGGTAGTACGGCTCGTGCGCGAAGAGGAGATGGACGTCCTCGGTGCGGGCCGTGCCGGCGGGCTGGGTCTGGGTCATGGGGGTGGTGTCCTTTCAGCGGTGATGTTCTCGGGCGTGCCTTGATGCGCTGGCCGGGCTTCCTGCGTGCGGCCGGGCGGCGGGTTGCGGCCTCACGGGTGCTCGTGCGCGCGGGGCTGCTCCGTGTCGCCTGGGGCGTCCTTGGTGTAGGTGTGCTTCAGCGTCTGGGCGGCCTGGTCGGCGAGTTGGGGCATCAGCCGCCCGCAGACGGGGAGCGGGGCCGAGGCCGAGCGGGTGTCCTCGGTTTGGAGCCCTCCGGCTGCGTTCGCCTGCAGGTGCCGGCCGGTCTCGGCCGCGCGGCGCGGCTCAGGGCGGTTGCTGCCTGCGGCAGATCGCCGGAGGCAGGTGTGCGGGGCAGCGCGGCGCTGCGGGTCTCGGCGGGCTCTGTCGCCTGCGGCGCTGAGGGTGTGATCGCGGTTGCGGGTGCGGGCGCCCCGTCGGTGAGGCAGGTGCCTGGGGAGCAGCGGGGCCAGCAGGGCCAGGGGCCAGGCGATGCCGGCAGGTATGCCATAGCCGGCCGCGTGCAGGACGGCGGCGCAGCCGATGAGGGCCAGCACAGCTGCGGTGTAGCGAAGCGGGCCGGGGATCGGCGCCGCCGGGGCGGGGCGCCAGGTGAGCCGGCGCCCGGCGAGGCGGCCGGTGAGTGTCGCGGCCGGCGGCAGGGCGCCGGTGGTGTGGGGACGTTCAAGCGGGCGGCTGTCGGCGGGCACGGTCTCGGCGGGCCGGTCCCGCCGGGTGCGTTCGTCCGCGAGTGAGGGTTCGCAGGCGGCCGTGCACGTGTGGTCGCGGAAGGGGCCGGTGCGCAGGGCGTGGGAGTGTTCCGCTTCCCGCCGGCCCGGGCCAAGGCCGCAGGGACGTGGCAGGGGTGCGGCTGCGGGGGGCGGTGGGG
>NZ_VJZD01000078.1 GCF_009377175.1 Streptomyces adustus | reverse complement strand
AGCCGGATCTGCTCCGGAAGGTCTGCCAACTGCTCGGTCCAGTAGGCCTGCTGGCGGGCGAACAGGCTGTCCCGGTCGGCCGGGTCGCCGAGCAGCTCGCGCTGCCACAGGGTGTAGTCGGCGTACTGGACGGGCAGCGGCGCCCACTGCGGTTCCTCGCCCCGGCGGCGTGCCGCGTAGGCGGTGGCCAGGTCGGCGGCCAGCGGGCCCAGCGACCAGCCGTCTCCGGCGATGTGGTGCATCACCAGCAGCAGCACATGGTGGTCCGCCGAGACCTCGAACAGCTCGGCGCGCAGCGGTGGTTCGGCGGCGAGGTCGAATCCGCGCGCCGCGGCTCCCGCCAGCAGTCGCGGCAGGTCCGGCTCGTCGGCCGGGGTGACCGAGAGCCTCGGGCGCGCCTCTCCGGCGGCCAGCACCCGCTGGTGGGGCACGCCGTCCGCGGCCGGGAAGACCGTGCGCAGGGTTTCGTGCCGGTCCACGACGTCGCCCAGTGCCGCTTCCAGTGCCGCCAGGTCCAGCGGTCCCGAGAGCCGCCACGCGAGCGGCATGTTGTAGACCGAGTCGGCACCCTCCAGTTGGCGCAGGAACCACAGCCGGCGCTGGGCCGACGACAGCGGCACCATCCCCCCGCCTTCGGCCGGAGTTGCCCCCGCGGGCCGCTCCGCCCGCACCAGGGCGAGCCGGGCCCGGTCCGCGCCGCCCAGCCCGGCGGCCAGCCCGGCCACCGTCGGGGTGCGGAACAGAGTGTGCAGCGCCAGTTCGACGCCCAGGGTCGTACGGACCCGGGCCACCAACCGGGTGGCCAGCAGGGAGTGCCCGCCCAGGTCGAAGAAGCTGTCGTCGACACCGACCTGCGTCAGGCCCAGCACCTCGGCGAACAGCCCGGCCAGCACCTGCTCCTGGGGAGTGTGCGGCGACCGGCCGACCTCCGTCACGGTGGCCCCGGGCTCGGGCAGGGCGCGCCGGTCGAGCTTGCCGTTGGCGTTCAGCGGCAGGACGTCGAGGGGGACGAACGCGGCGGGCACCATGTAGTCGGGCAGCCGCTCACGCAGGCTCGTCCGCAGGTCCTCCGGCCGAGGCTCCGCTCCGGCGGCGGGCACCAGGTAGGCGACCAGGCGGGTGTCCCCCGCCCGGTCCTGCCGGACGGTCACGGCGGCCTGCGCGACCTGCGGGTGTTCCGCCAGTGCCGCCTCGATCTCGCCGAGCTCGATCCGGAACCCCCGGACCTTGACCTGGTCGTCGGTACGGCCGAGGAACTCCAGGTTCCCGGCCGCGGCGTCCCAGCGCACCAGGTCCCCGGTGCAGTACATCCTCGTACCGGCCGGCCCGAACGGGTCCGCCACGAACCGTCCCGCGGTCAGTCCCGGCCGGTTCAGATAGCCGCGTGCCAGGCACGCACCGGCGATGTACAGCTCACCGGGCACACCCGCGGGCACCGGCTGCAACGCGGCGTCGAGCACGTGCAGCCGGACTCCCCCGAGCGGCCGGCCGATCACCGGGCGCGGGCTCGACCCCAGCGGCGCGACGACCGCGTCCACCGTGCACTCGGCCGGCCCGTAGTAGTTCAGGCAGGACACCCCGTCGGCCGCCCGCAGCCGCTCCCACAGTTGCTCCGGAACGGCCTCCCCGCCCAGCCCGACCAGCGACGGGCGCCACCGCGGGTTGTCCAACAGGCCGTTCTCGACGAGGACTTGCAGGTAGGACGGGGTGCCGCCGACGGTGTCGAGACCGGCCCGCGCGGCGTGCTCGAGGTAGGCGTCCGGGTCGGACCAGGTCGCCTCGTCCAGGACGTGCAGCTCGTGGCCTGCGTACAGGGCGAACATCTGGTCGCAGGAGGCGTCGAACGACACGGACGTGGTCAGTCCCACCCGCAGCCGCTCCCCCGTCCGGAACATCAGCGGACCCTGGTTGGCGAACAGGTTGCGCAGGGCGCCGTGCGTCGCCACCACGCCCTTGGGCCTGCCGGTGGAACCGGAGGTGTAGATGACGTAGACCGGGTGGTCCTGATCGACGGCTACCGCGGGGTCCGTCGCCGGGCACGCCGCCACCAGCGCGGCCGTCGCCGGGTCGTCGGCCACCAGCGCTCCGGCGGGACCGGTTTCCGGCAGCCGGCTCCGGGTGCGGGCGTCGGTCACCATCAGGACCGGCCGGGCGTCGTCGAGCATGTACGCGATCCGTGCGGCCGGGTACTCCGGATCGACCGGAAGGTACGCGGCGCCGGTCTTCAGCACCGCGAGGATCGCCACCACCAGCTCGGCCGACCTCGGCAGGGCCACCGCCACCAGCCGCTCCGGGCCCGCGCCCCGCGCGATCAGCGCGTGCGCCAGCCGGTTCGCCCGCGCGTCCAGCTCCGCGTACGTCAGCGACGCGTCCGGTCCCACCAGCGCGAGGGCGTCCGGATTCGCACGCACCTGGGCCCGGAACAGCTCCGGCAGACTCTCGGTGAAGGCCTGGGCCGCCGGGCCGGTACCCAGCGCCGTCAGCTCACCGCGCTCCTCGGCGGTGATCAGGCCGAACCGGCTGAGCCTGCGCTGCGGGTCGGCGACCGCGGCACGGAGCAGCCGGACCCACCGCTCGAACATCGTCTCGACGGTGGCCGGGTCGTACAGGTCGCCGGTGTACTCGACGAACCCGTCGATCCCTTCCGGGGAGCCGTCCTGCGACTGCCGTTCGGACATCGTGAAGATCAGGTCGAGCTTGGCGGTGGTCGACGGCGACGGCACGTCGCACACGCGCAGCCCGGGCGGCGCGAAGTCGGCCCGGGGCGCGTTCTGCAGCACCAGCATGACCTGGAACAGCGGATGGTGCGCCAGCGACCGGACCGGGTTGAGGGCCTCGACCAGGTATTCGAACGGCAGGTCCTGGTGGGCGTACCCGGCCAGCGCGGTCTCCCGGACCCGGCCCAGCAGTTCGGCGAACGTCGGGTCGCCCGAGGTGTCGGTGCGGAAGACCAGGGTGTTGACGAAGTAGCCGACCAGCTCGTCCTGCGCCTGGTCGGTCCGGCCCGCGACCGGGCTGCCGACCGGGATGTCGTCGCCCGCGCCGAGCTTGCTCAGCAGCGCCGCGAGCCCTGCCTGGAGCACCATGAACAGACTGGTGCCGTGGGCGCGGGCGAGCTCGCGCAGTCCGCGGTGCAGCTCGGCGTCCAGCCCGGCGCGCACGGAACCGCCCCGGTGCGAGGCGACCGCCGGGCGGGGCCGGTCACCGGGCAGCCGGAGCTGCTCGGGCAGACCGGCCAGCGCCTTCGTCCAGTAGGCCGCCTGGCGGGCGAACAGGCTGTCCTCGTCGGCTCCGTCGCCGAGCAGCTCGTGCTGCCACAGGGTGTGGTCGGCGTACTGGACCGGCAGCGGAGCCCACTGCGGCTCCTCGCCGCGACGGCGCGCTGTGTAGGCGGCGGTCAGACCCTGGGCGAGCGGGCCGAGCGACCAGCCGTCGCCGGCGATGTGGTGGAGCACCACCTGGAACACGTGCTCGTCCGCCGCCAGCTCGAACAGCTCGGCACGCAGGGGCACATCGACCGCCAGGTCGAACCGACGCGTCTTCGCTTCCGCCATCGCGGCCGGCAGCCCGGCCTCGGTGGTCCGGCGCACGAGCAGCCGCGGGCGGGCCGCCACGGCGTCCAGCACCCGCTGGTACGGCACGCCGTCCACCGCCGGGAAGACGGTGCGCAGGCTCTCGTGCCGCTCGACCACGTCCGCCACGGCGGCCTCCAGGGCCCACCGGTCCAGCTCCCCGGACAGTCGCCAGGCCAAGGAGATGTGGTAGTTCGCGCTCGAACCCTCCAGCTGGTGCAGGAACCACAGCCGCCGCTGCGCGAACGACAGCGGGATCGCCTCGGGGCGCTCGCGCCGGACCAGCGCGGCCTGCGCCGGTCCGGCCGCCACCAGGGCGGCGGCCAGGCCCGCCGGAGTCGGCGCCTCGAACAGGGCGCGCAGCGGCATCTCCACGCCGAGCGTCGCGCGGATCCGGGCGGCCAGGCGGGTGGCCAGCAGAGAGTGCCCGCCCAGGTCGAAGAAGCCGTCCTCGACGCCGGCCGACGCCAGGCCCAGGACCTCGGCGAACAGCTCGCACAGGATCTGTTCCTGCGGGGTGCGCGGTGCGCGGGCTGGGGGTCCCCCCGGCCGGAGGCTGGGGGAGGCCGCCGCGGAGAGGTCGGGGGCGGGCAGGGCCCGGTGGTCCAGTTTGCCGTTGGCGGTCAGCGGCAGCGCGTCCAGCACGACGAACGCCGAGGGCACCATGTACTCCGGCAGCCGCTCGCGCAGGTGCGCACGCAGTTCCGCCGGACTCGCCGCGGTACCCGCGACCGGCACCATGTACGCGACCAGTCGGGTGTCGTCGGCCCGGTCCTGCCGGGCCACGACGGCGACCTGGGCGACGCCTGGGTGCGCGGCCAGCGCCGCCTCGATCTCGCCGAGCTCGATCCGGAAGCCACGCACCTTCACCTGCTGGTCGGCCCGGCCGACGTAGCGCAGGCTGTTGTCCGCCGCGCGGCGCACCACGTCGCCGCTGCGGTACATCCGTGATCCCGCAGGTCCGAACGGGTCGGCCACGAAGCGCCCGGCGGTCAGGCCGGGCCGGTTCAGGTAGCCGCGCGCCAGACCGGGGCCCGCGACGTAGAGCTCGCCGGGCACGCCCGGGGCCACCGGCCGCAGACTCGCGTCCAGCACATAGGTGCGCAGATCGGGGATGGCCGCGCCGATCTCTCCGGCGACGACGCCGGACCGGTCGAGCGCCGCGTACGTGACGTGCACCGTGGTCTCGGTGATGCCGTACATGTTGACCAGGCGCGGCGCGTCGTCCGGGTGCCGCTCGTACCAGCTCGCCAGCCGGGCGTGCTCCAGCGCCTCACCGCCGAACACGACGGTCCGCAGGGCGAGTTCACGCGGGTGCTCGGCATCCGCCTGCATCAGCTGGTAGAACGCGGACGGCGTCTGGTTGAGCACGGTCACCCGCTCACCGGCGAGGAGTTCCAGGAAGCGGCCGGGCGAGCGGCTGGTCTCGTGGTCCACGACCACCAGCCGGCCGCCGTGCAGCAGCGGGCCCCACAGCTCCCACACCGAGAAGTCGAAGGCGTAGGAGTGGAAGAGGGTCCAGACGTCCTCGGCACAGAAGCCGAAGAGCTCCCGGGTGGTGTCGAACAGCCGCACCACGTTCCGGTGCGAGACCACCACGCCCTTGGGGTTGCCGGTGGAACCGGAGGTGTAGATGACGTAGGCGGCGTGGCCGGGGTCGAGGGGGACCTCCGGGTCCGTGTCCGGCAGCCCGTCCAGGTCGGCTTCGTCCAGCAGCAGCCGGTCCACCGCCTCCACGCCCGGCAGGTCGCCGGTTCGGCCAGTGGTCACGAGGAGCGCGGGCCGGGCGTCCTGGAGCAGGTAGGCGATCCGGGCGGCCGGGTACTGCGGGTCCACCGGGAGGTAGGCACCGCCCGCCTTCAGCACGGCGAGCACCGCCACGACCTGCTCGGCCGAGCGCGGCAGGGCCAGCGCCACGCGCTGCTCCGGGCCCACCCCCCGGTCGATCAGGGCGTGCGCGAGGCGGTTCGCTCGGGTGTTCAACTCGCCGTATGTCAGGGTGACTTCGCCGTCCGTGAGGGCGACGGCGGCCGGGGTCGCCCGTACTTGCCGCTCGAACAGCGTGGTCAAGGTGCCTTCCGACGGCTCCTCGCTGCGGCCGGTGGGGGCCGGGAGCAGGGCGCGGAGCTCGTCGGCGGACAGCACGTCCACCTGGCCGATCCGCCGACCGGGGTCGGCCACCACGGCCCGGAGCAGCCGCAGCCACCGCTCGACGATCCCGGTCACGGTGACCTCGTCGAACAGGTCGGTGCTGTACTCCACCACGCCCGACAGGCCGTCCCCGCCGGGCTGTTCGGCCATGATGAAGGTCAGGTCGCACTTGGCGGTCCCGGTGTGGACCAGGTCGGTCGTCACCCGCAGTCCGGGCAGGTCGAACGTGCCGAGCGGCGCGTTCTGCAGGGCGAGCATGGTCTGGAACAGCGGGTGGTGCGCCAGCGTCCGGGTCGGGTTGAGCGCCTCCACCAGGTGCTCGAAGGGCACGTCCTGGTGGGTGTACGCGGCCAGCGCGTCGGCCCGCACTCGTGCCAGCAGTTCGGTGAACGACGGGTCGCCGGAGAGATCGGTGCGCAGCACCAGGGTGTTGACGAAGAAGCCGACCAGTTCGTCCGCGGCCTCGTCGGTGCGTCCCGCGATCGGTGTGCCCAGGGGCACGTCGGTGCCCGCGCCCAACTTGCCCAGCAGGGCGGCCAACCCGGCCTGGAGCACCATGAAGAGGCTGGCCGCGCCGTCGCGGGCGAGCCTGCGCAGGCCTTGGTGCAGTACGGCGTCGATCCGCACCGGCAGGTGGGCTCCCCGGTAGGACATCGCGGCCGGACGGGGCCGGTCGAACGGCAGCTCCACCTGCTCCGGAAGACCTGCCAACTGATGCCGCCAGTAGGCTAGTTGCCCGCCGAGCAGACTGTCCGGGTCCGAGCCGTCACCGAGCAGCTCGCGCTGCCAGAGGGCGTAGTCGGCGTACTGGACCGGCAGCGGCGACCACTCCGGCTTCCCGCCCTCGGCGCGGGCCGCGTAGGCGGTCGTGAGGTCCCGCGAGAGCGGCCCCGTCGACCACCCGTCGCCGGCGATGTGGTGCACCACCAGCAGCAGTACGTGCTCCTCGTCCGCCAGTCGGAAGAGCTCGGCGTGCAGCGGCGGCTCCTCGGCGAGGTCGAAGCCGTAGCGGGCCGCCTGCGCCAGCCGCTGCGGCAGCTCGCGTTCGCCGAGCTCGGTCACCCGCAGCCGCGGCCGGGCCTCCTCGGGGTCCAGCACCCGCTGGCACGGCACGCCGTCGACCGTCGGGAAGACGGTGCGCAGGCTCTCGTGCCGCTCGACCACGTCCGCCAGTGCGGCTTCCAGGGCCCGCCGGTCCAGGCTCCCGGAAAGCCGCAGGGTCAGCGGGATGTTGTAGGTGGCGCTCGGACCCTCCATACGGTGCAGGAACCACAGCCTGCGCTGTGCGAAGGACAGCGGGACGGTCTCCGGCCGCTCGCGCCGCCCCAGTGCCGGACGCGCCCGGCCCGCGACGTCCACGGCCGCCGCCAGTTCCGCCACCGTCGGCGCGTCGAACAGGTCGCCGAGCCGCAGCTCCACGCCGAGGACCGAACGGACCCGGGCGACCAGCCGGGTGGCCAGCAGGGAGTGCCCGCCGAGGTCGAAGAAGCTGTCGTCCGGTCCGGGCTCGGCGACTCCGAGCACCTCGGCGAACAATCCGACGAGCAGGTGCTCGGTCGCGGTGCGCGGTGCGCGGCCGGGCGTGGCGGGCTGCCGCTCGGGCGCCGGGAGGGCCCGCCGGTCGAGTTTGCCGTTCGGGGTCAGCGGCAGCGCGTCCAGCAGCATGTACGCGTCCGGCACCAGCTGCCGGGGCAGCCGGTCCCGCAGGTGGTCGCGCAGGGCGGCGCCGGTCACGGTGGCGCCGGGCTCGGGCACCGCGTAGGCGACCAGCCGGGATTCCTCCTCGGTGCGTACCGTCACGGCGGCCCGGGCGACCTGCGGGTGCTCGGCGAGCACGGTCTCGATCTCGCCGAGTTCCACCCGGAAGCCGCGGATCTTGACCTGGTCGTCGGTACGACCGAGGAACTCCAGGTTCCCGGCCGCGTCCCAGCGCACCAGGTCCCCGGTGCGGTACATCCGCGCCCCGCCCGGTCCGAACGGGTCGGCGACGAACCGCCCGGCGGTCAGCCCCGGCCGGTACAGGTAGCCGCGAGCCAGCCCCGCGCCCGCGATGTACAGCTCGCCCGCCGCACCCCTCGGCAGCGGCCGCAGGGCGCCGTCGAGCACGTACAGCCGGGCGTTGGTGACCGGCCGGCCGATCACCGGGCGCGGGCTCGACTCCAGCGGCGCGACCACCGAGTTGACGGTGCATTCGGAGGGTCCGTAGAGATTGAGGCAGGTGGCGCCCCCGGCCGCGCGGAGCTGCTCCCACAGCCGCTCCGGGACGGCCTCACCGCCCGCCCCGACCAGTGCCGGGCTCCGCTCCGGGTCGCTCAACAGCCCGTGGGAGAGGAGTACTTGGAGGTAGGACGGGGTGGCTTCGAGGTAGTCGAGACCGCAGCGCGCCGCGTAGGCGACCAGGGCGTCGGGGTCGGTGAAGGTCGCTTGCTCCAGGACGTGCAGCTCGTGGCCGTCGAACAGGGCGGAAAGCTGGTTCCAGGAGGCGTCGAAGGACACCGAGGTGGTCAGCGCCACCCGCAGCCGCCGCCGCTGCTTCAGCAGCGGCGCGAAGTGCACCCGCCGGAGGTCGGTGAGCAGGTCGAGCAGGCCGCCGTGGGTCGGCAGCACGGCCTTGGGCCTGCCGGTGGAGCCGGAGGTGTAGATGACGTACGCCGGGAGGTCCGGGTCGACGGCCACCATCGGGTCGGCCGCCGGGCAGTCGCTCACCAGGGCGGCCGTCTCCGGGGCGTCGAGCACCAGCCTGTCGACGGGTCCGGCCTCGGGCAGCCGCCCCTCGCTGCGGGAGTCCGTGACCAGCAGGGCCGGCCGGGCGTCGTCGAGCAGGTAGGTGATCCGGGCGGCCGGGTACTCGGGGTCGACCGGCACGTAGGCCGCCCCGGTCTTCAGCACCGCGAGGATCGCCGCGACCAGCTCCGCCGAGCGCGGCAGAGCCACCGCCACCCGCTGTTCCGGGCCCGCTCCCCGGGCGATGAGGGCGTGCGCCAGCCGGTTGGCCCGCGCGTCCAGTTCCGCGTACGTCAGCGTGACGTCGCCGCAGACCAGCGCCACCAGGTCCGGTGTCGCCCGGACGTGCTCCCGGAACAGCTCAGGCAGGCTCGCGGCCGGGGCCGGCGCCGCCGGCCCGGCGCCGAGCACCGCCAGCTCGCGGCGCTCCTCGGCGGTGAGCAGGTCGATCCGGCCCACCGGCTCGTCCTGGTCGCAGTCCGCGAGGGTGTCCAGCAGCGCGAGCAGCCGCTGCCGGTGGCCGGCGAGGGCGTCGGTGTCGTACGCCTCCGGCGAGCCGTGCAGCCGCAGCAGCGGCGGGTTTCCGTCCCGGTAGTCGAAGACCCAGACGGCGAGGTCGGTGGTCGAGCCGGACACGAAGTGGTGCACGGAGGCCGGGTGCCCGGCGAAACTGGGCCGGGAGTTGAAGGCCATGATGTTGACGATCAGCGGGAACGCCGTCCCGATGCCGCCGGGGACGCCGAGGTCTCGCAGCAGGTCCTCGCTGCGGTAGCGCTCGTGCGCGACGGCCGTCTCGACCTCCCGCGCCGCCTGGGCGACGAGTTCGCGCCACGGCATGTCGGGCCGGACGGTCAGCCGCAGCGGCACCACGTTGGACGTCGTGCCCGGTACCACCGTCAGATCACGGTCGGCGCCCCGGCGGGCGGTGACGGGCAGGGCGAGGACCACGTCCTGGTTTCCGGTCAGCCGGTGGGCGTAGAGCGCCGTCGCGGCGACCACCAGCCGGGACCACCGGACACCGGACCGTCCCGCCGCCGCCCGCAGGGCGTCCGGCCGGCGCAGTTCGCGCTCCTCGGCGAGCCGGAGGGCGCGGTGCGGGTCGGTCGCGGCGGTGTGGGTGAGCCGGGTCGGGGCGGGCAGGTCGGCGAAGCGGGCGGTCCAGTAGGCGCGGTCGGCGGCGAAGTCGGCGGAGGCGCGGTAGGCGGCGTCGCTGTCGACCAGGTCCCGCAGCGGGCCGAACGGGCAGGGCGGGACGGCGCCGCCCTCGGCCAGTGCCGAGTACACCTCGCCGACGCGCTGCCGGAGCATGGAGCTGCTGATCGCGTCCAGCACCACGTGGTGGTAGTTCAGGTACCAGAGGTACTCCGTCGGGGACGCCTTGATCAGCGCGTGGCCGAACAGCGGGTCCCGGGCGAGGTCCAGCGGGCGCAGCAGGTCCCGCTCCATCCATGCCAGGGCGGCCGCCCGGGGGTCGGGCTCCCCGCTGAGGTCGAGGTGGGCCGGAGCCCAGTCCCAGCCCTCCCTGAGAACCTGGCGCGGGCCCTCGCCGTCGTCGACGAAGGTCACGTGCAGGGCGTCGACCTCGTCGACCACCCGGCGCAGCGCGGTCTCGAACTGCTCCCGGTCCACCGGCCCGTGGATCTCCAGGCACTCACCGACGCGGTAGCCCGGGATCGGCGTCCGGGAGCGCTGCTCCGCGAGCCAGATCTCGCGTTGGGCCGCTGTCAGGGGAAGGAACTCGCCGTCGCGACGGGACATGGGGGGATATCTCCAGGAGTGGGGGAGGAGCGAGCGGGGGGAGGCGTGTGCGCGGTGCGCGCCTGGAGGCGCCGACCGCGGTGGCGTCACCTGGTCGGGGGGCGCGGCGGCCGCGGTCAGGCGGCGGGTGCGTCGGCTGGGAACTGTCGGAGAGGTGCGGGGAGTCCGTGCCGTGCGAGGAGTTCGTCGTGGATGCCCTGTTCGGCGACGACGTCACCCTTGTCTATGACGTGGATCCGGTCGGCGTACCGGGCCGCGGCGAACCGGTGGGCGGTGACCCGCGCCGTCCGGTCGGCCGCGAGGAGACGGGGCGTGCGCTGCCGACTGCTCTTCCGGGCCGCCTCGCTCGACTCGTCGACGCTCTCGGTCTCGGTCTCGGCTGCGGCAGCCAGTGGCGATGGCATGTGTATGGTCACCTGTTTTACGGAGGGCGCGGGTCATCCGTCAGCGGGCGCTGTCGAATTCGGCGCACGGCGGATCACCGCGATGGAGCGGAAAGTCCGAGAGGGGGCAGAGATACGACCGAAAGGGCCGCGGCCGGCCGCCGCGGGGACCCGGTCTCCGATGTCGGATCCAAAGGCGCACCCATGTGGCGGGCCGAGCCGACAAGTCAGGTTGTCTGCGCTCTCCCGGCACCTGCCGTCGCACAGGCCTTCGCAGTCCCGGCCTCGCCCTCGACCCTGACGGCGGCTTCGCCCTCCTCGCCGTTCGAAAGCGCATCCCCGGCGGGCCGACGGCCGTCACCGGAGGCGGTCCGCGCCGCCACGACGTCGGCAGCCACCTCGACCGCGAGGTCGTGGATGTTCTCTCCGGCCTCATGGGCCGCTCTCTTCGCCTCCATGACGACACCGACGGAGGTCGTGACGACACCGCGCACCAGCGGTTCGAGGAGACGTTTGGCGAGTGGCGCGACGACCAGACCGATCAGAAACGGCGGAACGACGGGCGGCATGATGCTCCAAGCCTCTCTACGCATTCGCACGACAGGGGGCCCAGGGCACTGCGAACCCCGGAGCACGCACAGCAAGGAAGGCGGAAGCGCCCATTTCCGGAATTCTCGATATCCCGTGCCGAGCTCTCTGCCGGGTTGAATTCCTTGTCGACGGGGTACACCGTCCGCTCCTCGATCACCGTAGTCCAGTCAGGTCCATCGAGACCAAACCGCCTCGGCGGTTTTCACTCATGCGAGTGCTATCCATGTTCCGGGCCGTTACGGATTGCAGAAGTCACCTCCACCGAGTGCATTGATTTTCCAATTTACGTATTACCGGCGACCCCTTATGGCGACCGCCGAGTTCGCACGCCACCCTCGAAAGCGCGGCCGGTGGGACGCCCGGCCCCGGCGGACTCCGCGCGTGCGGTCACGAGCGGATGACGCGCAACTCCCGCACCAGGTCCCAGACCACGTCGGCCACGAACTCGGGCGCCTCACGCGGGAAGTCGTGGCCCGTCCCGTGGGGCGTGTGCACCAGCCGGGACGCCGTCGACGCCGCCAGGTACCGAACTCTGCTCCGCAGATAGAAACGGACGATCCGCTCGGCCTCGACCGGGTCCCGGGCGCCGGCCAGCACCGCCTCCCCGCCGATGAGGTCCCTCGGTATCACCAGCGTCAACGGCAGGTCCCCGAGATCCCCGTCGTACACGACGGTCTCCCAGCCCACGCGCGCCAACCCCGTTGGCGACAGCTCGGCGAAGATCGACGCGGCGGCGCAGCCCTGCCCGGTCCGGCCACCGGGGTCACGGTGCAGGCCGAACAGCTGCCGCACCGCCGTCAGCAGCATGCCGCGACGCATCCGCGCGAGCTGCCGACCGGGTGGCGCGAAGGCGATCACCTCCAGGGGCGTCGGATCCAGCAGCACGAGCCCGGCCACCAGGTCCGGACGACGCCTGGCCACGTTCGCGACCAGCAACCCCCCGAAGGAATGACCGACGAGGACGAAGGGGCCCCGCTCCCCCGCCCTCTCCAACGCCGCCAGGAGCTCCTCCGCCTCGCCCGCCGTCGTCCTCGGGAAGGGCCCGACATCACTCCAGCCCGAACCGAACCGGTCGACCAGCACCGAACGGGTCCGGGCCCGCAGCATCGTGTGCAGCTCCCGGAACTCCGCACCGGGGGCGTGCCCACCGGGCATCCAGACCACCGTCGGCCCGCCCCCGGCCTCCCCCTCGGCCAGGACGTGCATCCGGTGGCCGGCCACGTCGACCAGCCGCCCCGGCGGCGGATTACGGCGCCCCTCGCGGGCCATCAGCACCAGGTGCCGGACGGCCCCGGCCAGCGACAGCGCTCCGACAGCCACCGCCAGGCCACCCAGTGCCACCGCCCAGACCGGCCCCACCCCGACGAGGCAGCCGCCCACCGCCGCCACCACCAGCGCGACAGCCATGCCCAGCCAGTCCCGGCTCAGCAGTGCGAGCAGGGAGTTCGCCATCCGTCCGTCCCGTCGCATCGGCCCTCCGCAACGGCACTCGAAAACCGATCTCTCCAGTGTCCTTCCCCCCATCCACCCGCGCCACGGCAGGCCGTCCCCCACCGATCGCCCGCGAACGCACCGCACACGATCAAGGGCCTGGAGTTACCGCAGCCACGGACGAGTGAACTCCCGGTTGGCCTCTCGCTCACCGTCTGCCGCGAACGCCAGCATGGGCGACATGACCACCACGTACTCCCCAGCCGAGCGGGCCGCCCAGGCCCGGGCGGCCGAAGCCCAGCTCGCCGCCGACGGAATCGACGGAGTGGTGTTCGGCTGGGTCGACAACGCCGGGCTCACCCGGGTGAAGTCCGTCCCGCGCACCCAGCTCGAACACGCCGCCGAGTACGGCGTCGGCGCCGTACCCTGCTTCGACGTCTCCCTGGTGGACGACTCCTTCACCACCGCTCCCGCGAGTACCGGCCCGGTGGGCGACCTGCGGCTCGTCCCCGACCTCGACCGGCTCACCCCGCTCGCCGCCCAGCCCGGCTGGGCCTGGGCCCCGGCCGACCGCTACACCCAGGACGGCACCCCGCACCCCGGCTGCCAGCGCAGCTTCGCCCGCCAGGTCACCGAGGCCGTCGAGCAGCGCGGGCTCTCGGTGCGGGCCGGGATCGAGGTCGAGTGGGTGGCGGCCGACGCCGCCGGGACCCCCGCGACGGTCGCGCCCGCGTTCGGGATGAACCGCTTCATCGAACACTCCGACTACCTGCGGGAGGTGCTGCGCGCCCTCACCGCCCAGGGGCTGACCGTGCTCCAGCTCCACCCCGAGTACGCCGCGGGGCAGTTCGAGGTCTCGGTCGCCGCCGAGGGGCCGGTCGAGGCGGCCGACACCGCGATGCTGGTCCGCCACACCGTCCGGGCCGTCTCCGCCCGGCACGGCCTGCGGGTCTCGTACGCGCCCGTCTTCGCCGAGGGCTCGATCGGCAACGGCGGCCACCTGCACCTCAGTCTCTGGCGACAGGGCCACAACCTCGGGCACGGCGGGCCTGGCCGCCACGGGCTGCACCCCGAAGCCGAGCAGTTCCTCGCGGGCGTACTGGCCGAGCTGCCCGCCCTGCTCGCCCTCGGCGCGCCCAGCGTCTCCTCCTACCTGCGGCTGGTCCCCTCCCGCTTCGCCGGGGCCTACCGCTGCTGGGGCCTGGAGAACCGTGAGGCGGCGCTGCGCCTGATCACCGGCTCCGCCGCCGGGCAGGCCAACGCCGAGCTCAAGTGCTTCGACGCCGCCGCCAACCCGTACCTGGAGATCGGCGGAGTGCTGGCCGCCGGACTCGCCGGCCTGGACGCCGGTCTGCCGCTCCCGCCCGAGACCCCGAGCGACCCCGCCGCCCTCGCCTCCGCCGAGCGTCTCCCGGCAACGCTGCCGGAGGCGATCGACGCGTACGAGAAGTCCGAACTGCTGCGACAGGCGCTCGGTTCCGAGCTGTACGAGACCGTGCTGGCCGTCCGGCGGGCGGAGGCCGAACTGTTCTCGATGCACACGGATGCGGACGTCGTCGAAGCCGTCCGCTGGCGCTGGTGACGAGCATCGGTTCCGCTCCTCCGGCTCCCGGGCGACGAGTCGGCCGAAGGCCTGCCGGTCGCCGTCGAGCCGCACGGGGTTCAGCGGGATGCGGCCCCGGAAGAGGGCTTCCGCGTCAGCCCACTTCGGCTCTCGGGGAGGACCCGGGAGCCGGATCGGTGACGGCGGGTTCCAGCGGCTTCGCCATGTAGAGCGCCTCGGCGCCGTAGCTCGCGGGCAGTCCGATCTCGGGCCGGGCGCGGTAGCCCAGCCGGGACCACAGTGCCTCGGAGCCGTGCACGGCGACCATGGAGAGGGTCCGGTAGCCGGCCGCCCGGCCGGTCTCCTCCAGATGCCGCAGCATCCGGCGGGCCAGGCCCCGGCCGCGCGCCCGCTCGGCGATCACCAGGTCGTGGGTGTGCAGGTTGCTTCCCCCGTTGCCCTCCTGCGCCGCGCCCTCCTCGGCCAGGCTCAGGTCCGGGCAGCGGAACAGCTGGTACGGCAATGCGAGCAGGTAGCCGCCGAAGCCGCCCGCGTGCTCCAGCACGAAGCAGGTCGAGGGCGAGGCGCGGTGCCGGGAGCGCAGCGCCTCCCGCCCCTCGGACAGGCCGCTCGCGGCGTAGGCGCGTTCCTCCAGCGCGGCCACCTCGTCCCAGTCCCCCTCCCGGAACAGCCGGATCCGGGTGTCGGTCATGCGCCTCCTCCGTCCGGAGCCGGACCACCGACGCACACGTACGGCAGCGGTGCGAAGCCGTTGAACCCCCGGGTGGAGTAGGCGGCGGCATACGCGCCGCAGGAGTGGACCCACACCGGGTCGCCGGAGGCGATCGCGCGCGGGACCCGTACCGGGCCGTCCTCCTGGGCGTACGCGTCGTCGCTGTCGCAGGTCGGGCCGGCCAGCACGGCGTCGACGAACTGCCCGCCGGGGTGGGTGGGGAACTCCAGGCGGTAGCGCAACTGGTCCATCTCGTAGAGGCCGTTGAACTTGCCGCAGCTCAGGTAGAGCCAGTCCTCGCGGGTGCCGTCGAGCCGACGGCGGGAAGAGAGCCGGGCGACGTGGGCGCGGATCGCGCCGTGGTCGGCGACCAGGTGGCGACCGGGCTCCAGCAGGAAGTCCAACGGGGCGGCATTGACCGCACGCAGCCGTTCCATGCCCTCGCGGATCACCACGAACATCTTGTCCAGCGGCGGTTCCAGCGGCCGGCCGCGCCGGTCGAGGACGCCGAGGGCGGGCAGTCCGCCGCCGAGGTTGATCCGGTCCGGGGTGATCCCGCGTCGGCCGAGCCCCTCGAGGGCGGCGGCCAGCGAGTCGATCGCCGCGGCCCAGGCCTCGGCGGTCATCTGCTGGGAGCCGACGTGCACGGACAGGCCGGAGGGCACCAGCTCTGCGGTGCGGGCGGCGCCGAGCACCCGCGGGACGTCCTCGGGCGAGCAGCCGAACTTGCGGCTGAGGCCCCACAGCGCACCCTCGCCGGTGGTCGCGATCCGGCAGAACACCCGGGATCCGGGGGCGTGTTCGGCGATCGCGGCGACGTCCTCCCGACAGTCGGTGGCGAAGTCGCGCACGCCCAGCCGGTAGGCCTCGGCGATGTTGCGGTCGGACTTGACGGTGTTGCCGTAGTGGATCAGCCCGGGGGCCACTCCGGTGCGCAGCGCCTGGGCGATCTCCTGCGGGCTCGCCGCGTCGAAGCCGGAGCCGAGCCGGGCGAGGTGATCGAGCACCTCGTCCACCGGGCAGGCCTTCATCGCGAACCGGACGGCGACACCGGGCAGTTCGGCGCACAGGGCGGCGTACTGGCGGCCGATGCCCGCCAGGTCGTAGATGATGACGTCCTCGGCGGCGGCGGCGAGCGCGGCGCGCAGCGCGGAGTGGTCGGGCAGGCCGGGGACGGGCGCGGTGGCTGCGTACACGGTGGTAGGCACGATCGAAGCGCAGTGGCCGGTTCTGCCGTGGTCGGCCGTCCGGCGCCGTTCGGCGCTCTGGCGCATGTCGGTGGTCTGAGGCTTCACGTACGAACTCCCGATCCGACTGGATGAAGGGTGCCAAGGACTTGCCGGCACGCGTGAGATGAAGCGAGGGAGTCGACAGGCCCCCGGCTGTGACGCCTGACCTGGACTCCCTCCCCGCCGCACTCTATGCACTTCTGGGACCTGCTCCTGCTGTGCACCCCGCGCGGCCTGCCCGCCGTGAACGGGTCGATCCGACGGGCGGGCCCCGCGAAAGAGAGATCGCTCCGGCGCTGCCGGGCAGTTGCGGCGGCGCCTCGAACCGCCGCTCGACATACAGGACCACCCGAACGGCGTGGGTGCGGGCCTCCACGACCTTGACGATCACGTACCACCGGATGCAGTCGAAGACATCTCGTGTCGCCGACCGGTCGAGCAGGCGTCCAGGGCGCTCGGACGGCAAGGCCCATGAGCGTCGGCTGTACACGATCGAGGGGCGGCACCGGAAAGTGAACACAGGCCGCCCATCAGCCCACTACACTCACCAAAACCACCCTTGAACAGGGCAAAGCCACACCGCCACCCGCGTGAGAACCGCACCGCGGACTCACCGGAACCCGGATTTCCATGTGAGTGGTCCTCGGCCGAGTCCGGCTCGACCGGCTTGCCGATGTGATCGTCGCAGTGTCCGTCTCCGGCTGCGAAGGGTCACCGTCGACCGCCTTCGGGCGCTCCTGACCGGCCGGAAATCGACACCCGCCCCAAGCGTTTCGACGTCTGCCCACAGAGGGCGCCGCACGGTGCCTCGACGCGCAGATGTCTCTGAACGATGTACCGCCCCGACAGCTGGAAGGTGCCATGAGCGCGCGTCGTCTGTTGCCGAACGAGGAGTCCGTCGACCTCATCAGGCTGGTACGGAAGCTGGCGGCCGATGAACTCGCGTCACGGGTGGATGCCGACGAGGCGAACGAGGCGTTCCCGCGTGACGTCTTCAGGCTCCTCGGAAGCGTCGGCCTGCTCGGTCTGCCGTACTCCGAGGCCTACGGCGGCAGTGGTCTGTCCTACGAGGTGTACCTCCAGGTGGTCGAAGAGATCGCCTCCGTATGGGCTTCGGTCGCGGTCGGTGTCTCCGTGCACGTGCTGTCGTGCTTCGGCCTGGCGACGATGGGCACCGAGGAGCAGAAGCAGGAGTGGCTGCCCGCGATGCTCGGTGGCGAACTGCTGGGCGCCTACTGCCTCTCGGAGCCGCACGCCGGCTCCGACCCGGCCGCGATGCGGACCCGGGCCCGCCCGGACGGCGATCACTACGTCCTGAACGGCGCGAAGGCCTGGACGACCCACGGCGGCCACGCGGACTACTACAAGGTCATGGCCCGCACCTCGGAGAACCGCACGGGCATCTCCTGCTTCCTGGTCCCGGCCGGCGCCGAGGGCCTCACCGCCGATGTGCCCGAACGCAAGATGGGCCTGACCGGGTCCGCGACGGCGACCATGGTGCTCCGGGACGTCCGCGTCCCCGTCGAGCGGCGTATCGGCGCCGAGGGCGACGGCCTGCGTATCGCTCTCGCGAGCCTGGATTCCGGTCGTCTCGGTATCGCGGCCGTCGCGGTCGGCCTCGCCCAGGGCGCTCTCGACCACGCCATCGCCTACGCACGCGATCGCGAGACGTTCGGATCGCGCATCATCGACCACCAGGGAGTCGCGTTCCTGCTCGCCGACATGGAGGCCGCGGTCGTCTCCGCGCGTGCCGCGACCCTCCATGCCGCCCGGCTGAAGGACGCGGGACTGCCGTTCAGCCGTGAGGCGTCGGTCGCGAAGCTCGTCGCGACCGACAACGCGATGCGTGTCACCACCGATGCGGTGCAGGTGCTCGGCGGGGTCGGCTACACGCGCGAGTTCCCGGTCGAGCGGTACATGCGTGAGGCCAAGGTGACGCAGATCTTCGAAGGCACGAACCAGATTCAGCGCCTGGTCATCGGACGGTCGCTCGCCAGATCCAACAGCGGCGACCTCACCCTGGCCCCCTGAACCATCCCGGCTCCGAAGCTCCTACGGATCGTCCATTGGCCGGAGCTGCCGACGGTACCGCTCCTGACGGCGGCCGAGCCGGGTGCCCCTGGACTCGGCCGCTCCCGCGGCGGGCCGGCGGGCTGCTCAAGCAGGGCCTTCGCGACACGCCACGCCGCCACGCCTGTGACATCACACTGTCGGGGGCGTGGCGGCTGTGCGGTCAGGCGGCGAGTTCGCCCGCCTGGAGCTGCCAGAGGGATGCGTAGAGTCCGTGCTGGGCGAGGAGTTCGTCGTGGGTACCCTGCTCGGCCACGACCCCGCCCTTGTCCATGACGTAGATCCGGTCGGCGTGGCGGACCGTGGAGAGCCGGTGGGCGATGATCAGCATCGTCCGGTCGGCGGCGAAGGCGCGGAGCGTCCGCTGGATGGCGGCCTCGGTCTCGTTGTCCACGGCGGAGGTGGCCTCGTCGAGGATCACGACCGGCGCGTCCTTCAGGATCGCGCGCGCCAGCGCGATCCGCTGCCGCTGGCCGCCGGAGAGAGCGGCGCCGCGCTCGCCGATCACCGTGTCGTAGCCGTCCGGCAGCGTCGCGACGAAGGCGTGCGCCTCGGCCTTCATGGCCGCCTCGACCACGGCCTCGTCCGAGGCGCCGAAACTGCCGTACCGAATATTGTCGGCGACGGTGCCGTCGAAGAGGAAGGGGTCCTGGGCGACGAACCCGATCGCTTGGCGCAGATCGCGCCGCGACAGGTCGCGCACGTCCCGCCCGTCGAGCAGCACGCTGCCGAAGTCCGCGTCCTGGAACCGCATCAGCAGCCTGGCGATCGTCGTCTTGCCGGAGCCGGTGGCACCGACGAGGGCGGTGACCCGACCGGCGGGGATGGTCAGCGAGAGGTCCTCCAGGGCCGGCGGCCGATCGGGGTAGGCGAACGTCACGCCGTCGAGGACGATCTCCCCGCGCACCTCTTCAGCGTCGAGCGGTCCGCCGGTGCCGTCGATCTCGGCGGGCAGGGCACGCAGCCGCCGGACCCGGTCGTAGGCGGTGATCGTGCGCTGGTACTGGTCGACGATGCCGCCGAGCCGGTTCATCCGCACCATCACCATCTGGGGCAGCCCGATCAGTGGGCTGAACACCTCGAACGGCATACTGCCGTCGAGTACCGACCGGCCGCCGATCAGCAGGGTGCCGGCCATCGAGCTGGTCGTGCAGAGCCGGACGACCTCGGCGTGGCGGATCGTGCTCCGGTCGGTCCGCCGACTGCTGTCCTGGGCCTCCGCGCTCAGCCGGTCGATGCGTTCGGCCTCGTAGTCCTCGGTGCTGAAGCTCTTGACGGTGGCGCCGGCCTCCAGCGTGTTCACCAGCTGGCTGTGCAGCCTGGCTCGGTCCTCACCGGAGACGGCGTAGTCGGCCGTGACCTTGTCCTGGTAGTGGAACGACAGCCAGGCGATGAAGGGGATGGGCAGGAACGCGATCCAGGCGATCTGTGGTGCCAGCCACAGGAACAGCGGCACCAGGAGGGCCAGGCTGGTGCTCAGTTGCAGCAGGTCGTTGGCCGAGGTGGCGAAGAAGGCGCCCAGCTGACGGACGTCGTCGCTGAGCACTCCCGCGATCCGGGTGGTCCGCTCGCCTTCCAGGTGCCGTAGTTCGAGGTGCTGCACATGGGCGTACGTCCGGTTGCGCCAGTCGTGCTCGATCTCCTGGCCGAGCCGACGCCACTGGAGGTTCGAGGCGTACGACAGGCCGGCCACGGCGGCACAGGCGACGCCCACCAGCCCGGTCAGGCCCCAGAGTTGGGCGGACGCGGTGGTCAGCCCGAACCGGACCAGCGGGCCGGCCTGGCCCTTGATGAGCACCAGCGCGGTCCAGCCGAGGAAGGTGCCGAGCGCCATCTCCGAGACCTGACAGGCGACCGACAGCACGGACGCGCGGCAGAGACGCCGACGGTGCGGTCCCACGATCTCCAGCAGGGGGTGGCGTTCGGCGGCGGTTCCGGGCAGGTCCCGGGCCGCGTCGACCGTTCTGCGCCATGCCTTGCGGACCACGACCCCGGTCGCCACCGCCACTCCGCCCAGGGCGACCAGCTGCTTGCCCAGCGACGCCCCGCGGATCAGGGCGAGGCCGGCCACCACCCCGCCCCCGACGGCGAGCGCGGGGCGCACGACGCCACGACCCGTGCGCGGGGCCGCCCCTGCGGCGGGCTGCGCCGGAGCCGGGCGCCGTGCCCCGGCCGAGCCCGACACGACCAGGGCGACGGCTCCGCGGACGAGTCGGCCGACGTCCGCGCCCTGCACCCGCGCGTCGTGCCGGACGAGGAGCCCACCGGTGATCGGGCTGGCCTGTGCCTCGGTGATCCCGGGAATGCGCCGCAGGACCGCGGCAAGGACTTCGGCCGCCTGCGGCCGACCGAGAACCAGCTTGACGTCCCAGCGCTGGCGGCCCGAAATGACCGAACGCGGACGCACGTCCAAATCCGTGGAGCGAAATCCGGCTGCGGCACCCAGCAGAGATGACATGTGTACGATCACCCGTTTAGGAGGTCGCAAATTCCGCCACGAGCACGACGGATCAATGCGACGGAATGGAAATTCCAGAGAAAGTGACGCGATCGGCAGGTACGCGGCCGACTGCAACTGGGGCGCGCTTCTTCGGGCCCGACATGAATACGCGCCCGGGCCGCACCTCCGGGCGCCGGACAGACCGTCAGTCCGTCAGACCGTCAGTCCGTCTTGCCGACGCCCGCAGTCGCACGGATCTTCGGAGTCCTCGCCTCACCCTCGGGTCGGGCGGCACTCTCACCCTTCGCGCCGTTCGGGATCCTGCTCTCGGCGGCTCCATGACCGTCACCGGCGGCGATCTGCGCCGCCACCATCTCGGCGGTCACCTCGGCCGCAAGGTCCTGGATGTTCTCTCCGGCCTCCTGCGTCGCCCTCTTCACCTCCATGGCGATGCTCACCGACGTCTTGACGAGTCCGCGCATCAACGGCTTGAAGAGGCGCTTGGCCAGTGGCGCGGCGACGAGGCCGATCAGGAAGGGCGGTACTACGGGGGGCATGACGCTCCATTCTCTCCACGCATACATATGACAGGCGTTCCGGGCGCTGCGAACGGCGGAGCGGCGCACAACTGGACGAACAGGAGCGCCGATCTTCGGAATTTACGATTTCCCCGCCGAGGCCAATTCCTCACCGACGGATCCGGAACTCGCTCTTCCATCACCGTAGCCGAGCCGTGTCCTTCGAGACCAAATCGCCCAGACCGGTTTCACTCATGCGAGTGCCATTGACGTTACCGGGCGACACAAATTACCGTACGCGCACTCACCGACCGCCCCACTGGATCGATTTCCCCTTCACTCTGAGGACTATCGGGTTTTCCCACTGCCCCCACGAGAAGGGGGCGCCCCCGGGCAGCTCCGTCGAGCACCGCCCGGACTCGGTAAGCCGCCGGTGCCCACCACAACCGCACCCGGCCATACCGAGTGCCGCTTCGGTCAATTACGGGCCTTATCGCACAGACCCCTCACAGTCCGTACATGGCTGCCTATGCTCCGACTCACCTCGCGAGCGCGCCCGGGAGAGGCGACGCCCGACGGGGAGACGCCGCGACCGAGCGACCGCACGAGCACGAGGGGGACTCTCCATGGACCGAGCCCGTACCGCCGCCATTCCCGCCACCCACCCCGAGACCCGACCCCGCACCAGGACCCGGCGGACCGTGACCTGGCTGGGGGTCGCGGCGGCCCTCGCGGTCGTCGGCGCCGTCGCCCCCGACGCCTCGGCCGCGACCTACCGGTACGACTGCCGTCGGCTCGCCGGTGCCGGCTCGTACAGCAGCCCCAAGCAGCTCGGCAACGTCACCGGGCGCACGGTCGTCGCGGTCGACTGTCCGCCGCTGACCTCCGGACTCCCCTACAACCACCGCTACTTCGCGTTCACCCTGACCCGGGCCGCCCGGGTGCCGTCGCTGGTCGGAGCCACCTTCCGGCTCAACTCCGCACAGAGTTCGGCCGTGAACCCGTCGCTGAGCAGGGGTCCGGTGACCTGGCTGCACACCTCCGCCGGGATCTGGACGCGGGACCAGGCGACCGGCGCCCTCAACGGTCGCTACCTCCCGCTGGCCCCGTACCCGGGCGGCGGGGTGCTCCCGGCCGGGACCTACCGGGTCGACATGCAGAAGCTGAGGTCGCCGCTGTCCTCGCTGAGCACTCCGTGGTTCAACGTGGTGGTGTCGGTGTCCTGAGCCGGGATGCCCCCCTGTCACCGGGCGTGAAGGCCGATCCGGTCGGCCCCAGGTCGACCGGATAAGGTGCGCGGGACGGCAGCCCGGTCAGGAAGGGGAAGCATGACCGACACCGGCAACACCCGACTCGCCGACGGTGAGGCGCAGGCGCCACGGCCGAGCCGACTGCACCGCCTGATGCGCTACATCCCCCTGATCGCCCCCGTCCTGCTGTGGGCCGTGCCCTGCGGGGTACTCCTGTACGGCGGCCAGCACTGGCCCCTGCCGGTCACCGCAGTCGGCACCGCCCTGTTCGCCCTCGGCCTCGTCACCCTGCCGCTCGCGATGATGCGCGGCCACGGCAGGCGCCAGCAGGACCGGGCGGCGATCGTCGGTGACACCCTGCTGGGCGGCAGCTGGATCCTGTTCACCTGGTCCGTGCTCCTCGGCGTCCTGTTGCGGCTCGCCCTGACCGTCGCCGGGGTCGGCGAGAGCCAGGACCGGGCCCGCATCGTCACCTGGGCCGTCCTCGGTGTGACCGCCGTCCTGCTCGGCTGGGGGTACACCGAGGCCCGCCGGATACCCCGCGTGCGCGAGCTCGACGTCGAACTCCCGCGGCTGGGCGCCGGGTTGGACGGCCTGCGCGTCGCCCTCATCACCGACACCCACTACGGCCCGCTCGATCGCGCCCGCTGGTCGGAGCGGGTGTGCGAGACGGTGAACACCCTGGAGGCCGACCTGGTCTGCCACACCGGCGACATCGCGGACGGCACGGCCGAACGCCGTCGCGCCCAGGCACTCCCGCTCGGCACCGTGCAGGCCACCCGGGCCCGCGTGTACGTCACCGGCAACCACGAGTACTACAGCGAGGCCCAGGGCTGGGTCGACCTGATGGACGAGCTGGGCTGGGAACCGCTGCGCAACCGCCATCTGCTGCTCGAACGCGGCGGCGACACCCTGGTGGTCGCGGGCGTGGACGACGTCACCGCCGAGTCCTCCGGCCTGGCGGGCCACCGCGCCCACCTCGCCGGAGCCCTGGACGGCGCCGACCCCGACCTGCCCGTCCTGCTGCTGGCGCACCAGCCCAAGTTCGTCGACCGGGCGGCGGCCGACGGCATCGACCTCCAGCTCTCCGGCCACACCCACGGCGGCCAGATCTGGCCCTTCCACTACTTGGTCCGCATCGACCAGCCCGCCGTCGCCGGGCTCAGCCGGCACGGCGCCCGCACCCTGCTCTACACCAGCCGCGGCACCGGCTTCTGGGGCCCGCCGTTCCGGGTCTTCGCCCCCAGCGAGATCACCCTGCTCGTACTGCGCTCCCCGCACGCGCCCGCCTCGTCGTAGCACCGGGCGGGCCGGCACACCCTGAGCCGCGAGGCACGGCGGAGGTGCCCGGTGTGGCGCAGCGGGCGTCACCTTCCCGGATCTTGATCGTTGAGGTCGCCGTGCCGACCACTCCCCGGGACCTCCTCACCGGGCCACCACAGCAGTTGCTCGATCGGCGGGTCGCCGACCCCTACCCGTATTTCGCCTGGCTGCGGCGCCATGCGCCGGTTTCGGCCGAGCGGAAGACCAACGGGATGACCGTGTGGCAGATCGCCCGCTACGCGGACGTCGACGCGTTGATCGCCGACGGCCGGCTGAGCAAGCGCCCGGAGCGGGTGCCGGGCTACTTCGCCGGACCGCCAGGACTGAACTGGCACCTGGTGCACAGCGATCCGCCCGACCACACGCGGTTGCGGGCCTTGGTGAACACCGCGTTCGTCCCGCGCCGGGTCACCGCGCTGGAGCCGGTCGTCCGCACCGCCGCGACACGGCTGCTGGACCGGCTGGAGGGCCGGCGCCGGGTCGAGCTGATCGGGGACTTCGCCGGGCCGCTCACCTTCGCCGTGATCTGCCGCATCCTCGGAGTCCCTCGGGCCATGGACACCCCGGAGCTTCGCGAGGTGCTGCTCGCGACCGTCATGCCCACAGGCACGCACGCCACGGCGGCGGGCCGGGAACGCACCGGCCGGGACCTGTACGCCTTCCTCGCCGAGCTGGTGGCGCACAAACGCGCCGCCGGACCTTCCGCGACCGCGGAGACGGATCTCGTCGGCGCGCTGGTGCACGCACGCGACCACGGCGACACCCTGACCGAGGAGGAACTGCTGTCCACGGCCTACCTGTTGCTGCTGGTGGGCCACGACACCACGCTCAACCTGATCGGCAACGGCACGCTGGCCCTGCTCCAGCACCCCGAGCAGGCCAAACAGCTGGACGCCGAACCCGGCCTGATCGGCCTCGCGGTCGAGGAGCTGCTGCGCTTCGACGCACCGGTACGCGACGCCACCTTCCGCGTGACCGCCGAACGGGTCGAGGCCGGGGGCCACACCATCCCGCCCGGTGACGTGGTCAGCCTGCTGATCGGCTCGGCGAACCGCGATCCGGAGCAGTTCGACCAGCCCGATGTCCTCGACCTCACCCGCACGCCCAACGAGCACCTGTCCTTCGGCCGGGGCCCGCACTTCTGCATCGGTGCCGCGCTGGCCCGCCTGGAGGCCCGTATCGCCTTCCCGCTGCTGCTGGAACGCCTCGGCCAGGTCCGTCTCGCCGTCCCCGCCGAATCCCTGACCTGGCGGCCCACCCGCGTCATGCGCGGACTGGCCGCCCTGCCGCTGGAACGCTACCGGAACTCATGCGTAGTGCATGGGCCTTCAGGCCGGCGGTGAACCGAATCCGATGGTCGTGACGTGGGGCGTCGCGGATTCAGGTCCGGCGGAGCCGGACACCGCAGTCCTCCGGGCTGCGGCGCGGAGCGTCGGCAGGGCTGGTCCCAGCGAAGCCGGGCGGTGCTCATACCGGCCGGTGTTCTGCTGTCCGATGTCCTGTCGGCCCGCCTCCATTGGTCTCACGCGGGTATCGGTGAACACCCCGTGCCGGACCTCAGTAACGAAGACCAGGAGCCTATACGTCACGAAAGCACCGTGCCGACCGGTTTCGGTCTCCGGCACATCATCCTCTGCTCGAGTACGTAGGGTGGCGGTCATGCGGCTGAGGTACAGGTTCCGTCTGTACCCGGACACCGGCCAGCAAACGGCGTTGGCAAAGGCGTTCGGGTGCGCCCGCGTCGTGTTCAACGACGCGGTCCGCGCCCGTGAGGACGCCCGCAAGGCCGGGCTGCCGTTCCCGAAGGCCGGTGAGCTGTCCACGCGCCTGATCACCGACGCCAAACGGACGGCACAACGGTCCTGGCTGGGTGAGGTCTCCGCGGTGGTGCTCCAGCAGTCCCTGCGCGACGCCGATACCGCATACCGAAACTTTTTCGCCTCCCTCAAGGGCACCCGCAAGGGACCCAGGATCGGCCCGCCTCGGTTCAAGTCCCGCAAGGACAACCGGTATTCGATCCGGTTCACCGCCAACGCCCGCTGGAGCATCACCGATTCCGGGAGGCTGAACCTGCCGAAGGTCGGCGCGGTGAAGGTGAAGTGGTCCCGCGCCCTGCCCACCGCCCCTTCCTCGGTCACCGTGATCAAGGATGCGGCCGGACGGTACTTCGCCTCCTTCGTCATCGACACCGACCCCGCCACCGACCGGGCACGGATGCCCGACACCGACCAGACGGTCGGCATCGATCTCGGCCTCACCCATTTCGCGGTCCTGTCCGACGGCACGAAGATCGACTCCCCGCGATTCCTGCGGCGCGCGGAGAAGAAACTGAAGAAGGCCCAGCGGGAGCTGTCCCGCAAGCAGAAGGGATCCAGGAACCGGGCCAAGGCCCGCCTCAAGGTCGCCCGCGCCCACGCCAAGGTCGCCAACGCACGCCGCGAATTCCACCACCAGCTGTCCACGAAGCTGATCTCCGAGAACCAAGGGATCGCTGTGGAGGACCTGGCGGTGGCGGGACTGGCGCGCACCAGGCTGGCCAAGTCCGTGCACGACGCCGGATGGGCATCGTTCCTCAGCATGCTGGAATACAAGGCAGCACGGTACGGCCGCACCCTGGTCGAGATCGGCCGCTTTGAGCCCACCTCTCAGACTTGCTCCACCTGCGGCGTCAAGGACGGACCCAAACCCCTCAACGTCCGGGAATGGACCTGCACCGCCTGCGGCACCCTCCACGACCGCGACCACAACGCCGCACTCAACATCAAAACGGCCGCCGGACTGGCGGCAACAGCCTGCCGAGCGCCGATAAGACCAGGAGCAATCCCGGCACAGCGCGAAGAAACAGGAAGCCACGGAATCTCCACCGCAAGCCGTGCCGCATAGCGGCGCAGCGTCCGGCGGAGAAGGCCAGAATCCTCGGGCTTCAGCCCAAGGAGCAAGTCAATGAGAGACGGAAACGATGCATCACTCCCCCGACGTCGGCGACCCGGTGCTCACCGAGGTCCGCGGCACCGCCCTCGTCATCACCCTGAATCGGCCCACGGTCCGCAACGCCATCGACGCGCCGACGGCCACCGCCTTGGACGCTGCCCTGTCCGCGCTGGACGACGACGAGCGACTGCGCGCCGGGATCCTGACCGGAGCCGGCGGCCACTTCTGCTCCGGCATGGACCTCAAGGCGTTCCCCGAACACGGCATCCCCACCGTCGCGGAACGCGGCCTGGCAGGGCTGACGCGCTCGCGTCGGAGCACCCCGCTGATCGCGGCGGTCGAGGGCGCCGCGGTGGCCGGTGGCTTCGAACTCGCCCTGGCCTGCGACCTGATCGTCGCCGGCGAGTCGGCGTTCTTCGGCCTGCCGGAGGTCGCCCGCGGCCTGGTCGCCTCAGAAGGCGGGGCGATCCGGCTGCCGGGCCGCCTGCCCTATCACCTCGCCATGGAACTGCTGCTCACCGGCGATCGACTGCCCGCGTTCCGTGCCGAACACCACGGGCTGATCAACCGGCTGGTCCCCGACGGCCAGGCGGTCACCGCGGCCCTCGAACTGGCCGAACGGATCAGCCGTCACACCTCCGACGCGGTCACCACCGTCAAACGCATCGTCCACAGCACGCGGGGCCACGACGAGCCCACGGCCTTCATCCTCCAGGACCCCATCAGCAAGCAGCTGATGACATCTCCTCAGGCAGCCGCCGGCGCACGCCGGTTCACCCAGAGGACAACCCGCGGGGCGAGCCTGTAGACCACGGTCTGCACCCGCACCAACAACAGGGTCTCCCACCCTTCCTCGCCGTTGCACGCCGCGAGGAAGGGTGGGAGACCGCAGGAAGTGCGCCGTGGCGCGGAGGTCAGTCGGCCAGCCGGTTGATCGCGGCGGCGGCCATACCCTTCATGTATGCGGGGTCGTCGCTGGGCTGACCGGTGAGTTCGACGATGCCGAATCTGTGACCACTACGGATCACCGCGACGCCACCGGAGACCTTGCCGTCGCCGGTGAAGGCCGGGTACCAATTGCCCTCGCCCGCCGGGACGGTGATCGCGTGTCCCTGGCCGTAGTACCAGTGGCCGGACGGCTCGTTCCGGCAACCGCGCACCACCTTGTTCAGCTGGTTCTCGTAGGACACCGCCGACGCGTCGGTGGAGCCGTCCGCGACGGCTTCGGTGAGCAGGGAGCCGCTGGTGTCGAAGGTCCAGGTCACGTCGGCGTAGGCGCCCGCGCTCCCCTTGGTGAGCGCTCGCATCGTCGTCTCCCCGGAGCACGCCGAGAGAGCCTGCTTCCCGGTCAGGTCCACCGTCGCGCCGACCGGGATCAGGCCCTGCTGGAAGAAGTCGTCGCTCTGGATCAGGTTGTCGGAACCGAGGCCGGGCGCGGCGCTCCCGGCGGTCGGGGGGGTGGCCGGCCGGCTCGACGAGCTCGCGTGCGCGACGGCGGGAGTGATACCGATACCGACGGCGAGCAGGGCGCCACCGATGGAGGCTGCGACTGCTGCGGTACGACCGCGACGCGAGAACTTCTTGCCGGTTGCCTGGTTGTCGAACATGTCATCCCCTGTGTGGTCACGACGCTGTTGTGCGTCCCCGTACACCCATGAGATGCAGCGCGTGCGGCAGATGTTGGATGGCGGCCTGCCACGATCGGCGTGATCCACGTCACCTCTGCCGGCGCGGTCGGGATCGCCTCACAGCCGGGTCACCGCCGCACGGACGATATGCGTCATCGCAGCCGTGTCCAGGCAGGCGTCGACCTCCAGAACACCGTAGTGCGAGCCGTTCCGGAGGAAGGCGATACCTCCACACGGCTCCTTGCCCCGTGGTGCGGTTCCCGTGGTGTTCAGGTCGCCGTCGTACGTACCCAGCCAGCTCGCGGTGATGCCCGCAGTGACATCGATCGTGTGCGTCGGCCCGTAGACCCAGTGAGTGGGTACCGCCTCCTGACAAGGCACCTCCTCCAGCAGGAGGCGCTGGGTGTAGTTACGGGCCAGAGCAGGGGTTCCGGCCTCGGCGGCGACTTCGTGCGCGACGTCGTCCTCGACGTCGACCGCCGGCGCGGGATCGCTGTCGACCGTTTTCCCGGTCGTCACCAGATCGCGGAAGTGCGCGTTCTCCTCTCCCAAGGTCTGTTCGAGGGTCTTCTCCCCGGCGCAGGCCGCGTTGGCGTAGTGGCCGTCCCCGACACGGTCCCGCACGCGGATGCGCCGGGTGAACCCGACCTTCTCGAACTCGGCCGCCGACAGCAGATGACGGTCGGTCACGGGCCCGCTGGCGGGCTTCGGCGCAGGAGAGCCGCTCCCCGGCGAGGACGGCGCAGCGCCGGATGCCGCTGTCGGAGCCGAGCGAGCAGGCAGGACGAAACGGCCGGTCAGCAGGCCGAGCCCGACGGCTGTCGCCAGGATGACGACGATCGTCCGAGCTCGCACGACTGCACCTCCTGGCTCCTGGTCGAGCCGATGCGGGTTGGAGTGGGAAGTTGGGATGCCTCAGGAACCGGCGCCAAGGCGGTCCCGCATGAAGCGGCGAGCCTGGTGAATGCGGTCCTTGACCGTGCCCAGGGGAGCGCCGGTGATCTCGGCGACCTGAAGGTAGGTCAGGTCGCCGAGATCGCGGAGCACGAAGGATTCCACCAGGGCCGGATGCCGCTCCTCCAGCGCGGCCAGCGACTCCAAGAGATCCAGACGCGTCCCCGCGATGACGCTTGTCGTTCGAGGGTCGACACCCTCGGGAAGGACCGCATGACTGTCCTCCGCGCGCCGGCGCATCGAGCGATACGTGGACCTGGCGGCGTTCGAGGCGATCACCGTCACCCACCCGAGGAACGAGCCCCGCCCGCCGTACTCGTGCAGATGTGTGCTGATGGAGAGCAGAGCGTCCTGGGCGGCCTCTTCGGCGTCGGCGTGGTGCGGAAGAAGCCTGGAACAGCGGCGCATGACCCTGGGACGGAGCCTGACGAGGAGGCGGTCCATGGACGCCCGGTCACCCGCCTGCGCGGACGTCACGAGCCCGGCCAGCTCGTCTTCTTCGATCACCGTGCCGTCTTCCGTTCTGGGCCGACCTCAAGTCCCCCGTAGCCACACCGGAGTTCAGAGCCCCCGACACCTCGGGCAGAATGGTGCCACATGCAGAAGCTGGGCCGTTACCTCCTCGAGGACAGACTGGGAGCCGGGTCGTTCGCCACCGTCTGGCGGGCATACGATCCCGAGTTCGACACGGACGTCGCGGTCAAAGTGCTGGCCGACAACTGGGCATCGAATGCCGACGTACGAGAACGATTCCTGGCGGAGGCGAGGCTGCTCCGCAGGATCTCCAGCCCACGGGTCGTACGAGTCCACGACGTCGGTGTCCAGGACGATCGGCCCTACTTCGTCATGGACTACGTCCGAGGCGGCACGCTGGCCGAGCGAATCGGTCACTGCCGTCCCGCCGAGGCACTCCACCTGGCGGCCGAGGCCGGATACGCGGTTCAGGCACTTCATGACGCAGGCGTCGTCCACCGCGACATCAAGCCGTCGAACCTCCTGCTCGACGCGGGCCGCACGCCCACTGCCGTCGTCGTGGCAGACCTCGGCAGCGCCAAGCAACTCGCCGACGCCTCGGGGTTGACCGTGACTACCGGCACTCCCGCGTACATGGCGCCCGAGCAGGCCTACGGGACCGGCGGGTTCGACGGTCGAGCCGACGTCTACGCCCTCGGTGTCGTGACGTACGAACTGCTCACCGGCCGAAAGCCGTTCGGCCCGGCCGGTCCCCTGACCCTCATGACACAGCGGGCATCGAAATCTTCGTCCTCGCTGCCGACGATCCCCAGGGAGCCGGGTGTTCCGGACGGCATCGACGCACTGCTTCGTACCGCGCTGTCCATGGACCCCGAGGACCGACCGCGTACGGCGCGGGCGTTCGCGGACGCGCTGCTGTCACGGGAAGGACGGGAGGGGGCTCCGGCCGGGTCTTCACGGCCGACACACCTGGTGATCTGGCTTTCGGCGGTCGCCCTGTACCTGGCGACGGCGACGGCGACCTGGCTGGTCCGCTGAACCCGGACCATGCCGACTCAACCCGGACCATGCCGACCGGGAACCCCTCCGGCCGCCTCAGGGGTCGGCACGGGTCCGCAGCCCTGACCTGGGCCCTGTCCCGCGTTCCGTGTCCCGTGTCCCGGTCAGCAGTCGCTGCCTGTGGGGGTGAACTCCATGCGGGCGTGCTTGTCCGCGCCGACGGCCTCGTGGTACGTCGCGCTGCTGACCCGGTACCAGACGTCGTCCCGCGCCGCGTCGCCGCCGACGTCGTCCAGGCTCACGCACCACCGCTCCGGCCGGACGACGCGCGTGTACGTCTCGGTTCCGCTGCGCACCTGCTTGCAGTCCTTGGACTTCTCGGTGGAGTACCAGGTGCGGGTGGATCGCTTGGCGCCCGACCCGGTGCTCTTCGTGTGCTTGACCCGCTCCGTGGTCGTGGTGCACTTCTTGACCATGTGCGGCCGGGTGGCCCGGCCGGTCTTGGCGGAGAGATGGCGGAACTCGTCCAGGAGGCCGAAGACGCTCGCGTCCTTCGTGGGGTCCGTGTCCGGCCGAGTCGCCGCAGGGAGGCTCCCGCCGTCCTGGCCGACGTCCACCGAACGCTCCGTGCCCTGATCGGCCACGTCAGCCCCACGACCACACGCGCCGAGCCCGGCTATCAGAACCGCCGTCACCGCGGCCACCACGAGTCTCCTGCTGAACATGTCTCCCCCTGCGATCAACGGACCGAAGCGTAGCCGGTGGGGACGGACCACCTGGACGCCGGTGCCTTCGCACGGTTCGGTGATCAGCGGGCACGAGTCAGTACGGGCCGCAGTCGCACTGTGGACCCGCCGACCGGGCGCCCGGCGTGCCGCTCCCACCGGATCGGCCCCCGCGGACAGCAGTACCGCCACCGTCTCGGGACAGGGGCCTGCCGTCGCGCGGCAGAGGGGAACGAGCGGACCGGGGCGGCGCACCCTCGGCCCAGGTCTCCGGTGACCCACGCGTCCGAGACCGGAGGCTCCGGACAGGGCTCTGAACTGCTGTTTAACCGACTTTCGGAAACGGCCTCCGGAGTTGTCCCGGCGGCCCCGGCGGGTGCGGAAAGGTCAACGGCATGGCGAACTCCCAGGGCTCCCAGGAGCAGACAGAACAGCAGAACGTGCCGGCCCCGGTCGGCCCCGCACCGCTGGAGGCGGCGGATCCCGTCTCCATCGGTGGCTTCGAACTGCTCGGCCGGATCGGTGCCGGCCGGCAGGCCGTCGTGTATCTCGGCCGGAACACCCACAGCGAAAGCGCGGCGGTCAAGGTGCTGCGCGCGGAGCGGCGCGACGGCACGCGCCCGGAAATCCGGAGGATAGGGACGAGGCATAACTGCCAGCCTTCCGTGAAGGACTGTCAGACAGCCACCAGAACCGGACCCCGGACGTGGGGCAGGTCAACCTGTCACCCGAACCTGCAGCAGACCCCCCGGATGTCCGAGTTCAACGGAACGTAGTCAGCACCAAGTCAGCACGGGAGGGGTGACCACGGGTGATGACGTGGGCTTTTGGTCAGCACCGAACCAGCACGGCAGTCAGCACCGCACCGTCGAACCACCCCGAACTGCGGGTCCCGGGCAGTACTCATTTCGATCACCCTCGAGTCCCTGAACCGCCCTTCTGTGAGCGGGCGCTGGCCCGCATGGTGGCAGCGCGCACAGTCAACGCCCAAACTATGTAGCCCCACCACATGTGCGCCCGACCTGGCGCTTCCTACGGTGTGCCGACACGTACCCGTCCCCACCGCACACGAGGAAGTGGCGCACATGGCCTCAGCAGCATCCGCTCCCCCGACACCCGGCAACCTCAAGCGCATCGTCGCCGCCAGCCTCATCGGCACCACCATCGAGTGGTACGACTTCTTCCTCTACGGCTCCGCCGCCGCGCTCGTCTTCAACAAGCTGTTCTTTCCCGACTCCGATCCGCTGGTCGGCACCCTGCTGTCGTTCCTGACGTACGCCGTCGGGTTCGCCGCCCGGCCGCTCGGCGCGCTGGTGTTCGGGCACTACGGGGACCGGCTCGGCCGCAAGAAGCTGCTGGTGCTGAGCCTGCTGCTGATGGGCGGGGCCACCTTCGCGATCGGGCTGCTCCCGACGCACGCAAGTGTCGGGGCGGCCGCCCCGGTGCTGCTGACCGCGCTGCGTCTGGTGCAGGGGTTCGCGCTGGGCGGCGAGTGGGGCGGCGCCGTGCTGCTGGTGTCCGAGCACGGCGACGCGCGGCGGCGCGGGTTCTGGGCCTCGTGGCCGCAGACCGGGGCTCCCGCGGGGCAGCTCCTGGCGACCGGCGTGCTGTCGCTGCTGACCGCCGTGCTGTCGGACGACGCGTTCGGCAGCTGGGGCTGGCGCATCCCCTTCCTGCTGTCCGGGGTGCTGGTGGTCGTCGGTCTGTGGATCCGGCTGTCCGTCGACGAATCGCCGGTCTTCAAGGAGGCGCTGGCCCGGGCCGAGGCGCGCAAGGCCACGCAGGCCGAGGTGGCCGAGCGGCTGCCGCTGGTGTCGGTGCTGCGGCACCACTGGCGCGACATCCTGGTGGCGATGGGCGCGCGCATGGCGGAGAACATCAGCTACTACGTCATCACCGCCTTCATCCTCGTCTACGCCACCACCTCGGCCGGTGTCTCCAAGCAGACCGCGCTCAACGCGGTGCTGATCGCGTCGGCCGTGCACTTCGCGGTGATCCCGGCGTGGGGCGCGCTGTCGGACCGGGTGGGCCGACGGCCGGTGTATCTGCTGGGTGCGGTCGGGGTCGGACTGTGGATGTTCCCGTTCTTCTCGCTCATCGACACCGGTGGATTCGGCAATCTGATCCTCGCGGTGACGGTGGGACTGGTGCTGCACGGGGCGATGTACGCGCCGCAGGCCGCGTTCTTCTCCGAGATGTTCGCGACCCGGATGCGTTACTCCGGTGCCTCCATGGGCGCCCAGTTCGCCTCCGTCGCCGCGGGCGCGCCGGCGCCGCTCATCGCCACCGCGCTGCTGTCCGACTACGGCAGTTCCACTCCGATCGCCCTGTACGTGATCGCCGCGGCCGTCCTGACGGTGGTCGCCGTGCTGGCGGCGAAGGAGACCCGGCTGCGCGACCTCGCGGACGTCTCGGCCGAGGCCGGTGCCGAGGCCGTTTCGGCACCGGCGGCGGACGCGCGTATCGCCTGAGCCACGGAGCCACCGGTTCCCGTCCGTTCCCTGACCCCGCGCGCCCTGCGTGCGGGGTCAGCGGCGTCACGCCGCCGACAGCCGGTGCAGGCGCAGGGCGAGTTGGATCTCCAGGACGCGGGCCGGGCTCTGCCAGTCGTCGCCGAGCAACCGGCCGACACGCTCCAGGCGTTGGGCGACCGTGTTCACATGGACGTGCAGCTCGTCCTTGGTGCGGGCCGGGCTCATCCCACAGGCGAAGTAGGCGTCCAGGGTGTGCAGCAGATCGGTGCCGCGGCGCTCGTCGTACGCCACCACCTGGCCGACGGTGCGGTCGACGAAGCCGGCTATGTCCCGGTCGCCGGCCAGGAGCAGGCCGAGGAACCCGAAGTCGTCGGCGGCCGCGCCGTCTCCGGTGCGGCCCAGGATCCGGAGGGCGTCGAGGCAGCGTCGTGCCTCCACGTAGGCCGCCGCCACGGCGTCCGGGCGGGCGGCGAGGTCGTCCACCGCGGCGGAGGCGCCGACGGTGACCGCCTCGTGGACGGCCGTGCCCAGGTGCCGGGCGGTGCGCCGGGCGAGGTCGGTGACGCTGTCGCCGCGGACGAGGGGCAGCAGCAGTACGGTGCCGCCGTCGCGGGCGGCGGCCAGCCCGCGACGGGTGGCGGCGAGGTGCGAGGCCGCCGACCACAGACGCCGACGGGCGGCCGCCTCCTGGTCGGCGTCGACCGCGGGGGCGTCGAGGCGGGCGGCGAGCACGACATGGGTGGCGTCGAGGTCGGCATGCAGCCGCGTGGCACGTTCCCGCAGCAGGCGCGCGTCGCGGTCACGGGCGTCCAGCAGGTCGTCGAGGAGTTCGCCGCGCACCCGTTGTTCGGCCTCGGCGGCGGAACGTCGGGCGAGCAGCAGCAGGGAGGTGACCATCGCCGCGCGTTCCAGGGTGCGCTGGTCGACCGGGTCGAGGTGCGGGTGGCCGCGCAGCACCAGGGCGCCGAGCAGTTCGCCGCCCGCGGTCACGGCGGCGATCCAGTCCGTGCCGTACCGTACGGCGTGTCCTTCGGCGCGGGACGCCTCCAGGGCCGGGGCCGGCGTGTGGGCGGACTCGGTGAACTCGACCGTGCCGTCGAGGACCTCGGCGACGGCGGCGGCCACGTCGTGCACCCCGCCGCCGCGCAGGACGAGTTCGGCGAGCCGGTCGTGGATGTCCGAGGCGCGTTCGATGACGGCGCTGCGGTCCTGGATGATCTCGTTGGCCCGCTCCAGGCCGGCCAGGGCGGAGCGGGTCTCGGTGAGCAGGTTGGCGGTGTCGATGGCCGCCGCGGCGAGGGCGGCGAAGGAGCCGAGCAGCGCGATCTGCTCCCGCTCGAAGACCCTGGCCCGGCGGTCCGCGGCGAAGAGCACCCCGATGACCTGCGGACCCAGCATCAGGGGTACGCCGAGGATGGCGACCAGGCCCTCGTCCTGGACGCCCGCGTCGATCGTGGTGGTGTGCTGGAAGCGGCCGTCCCGGAAGTAGTCGTCGGTGACGTAGGGACGGGCCGTCTGCGCGACGAGGCCGCCGAGGCCCTCGCCCATCCCCAGGCGCAACTGTTGGAAGCGGGCCGCGACCGAGCCCTCGGTCACCCGCATGTAGGTGTCGCCCCGGGCCGCGTCATGAAGGCTGAGGTACGCGACGTCCGTGCCGAGCAGCGACCGGGCGCGCTGGACGATCGCCGGGAGGACGGCGTCGAGGTCCCTGAGTCCGGCCAGGTCGTGCGCGGTCTCGAACAACGCGGAGAGCTCGGCCTCGCGCCGGCGCCGTCCCTCCAGCTCCGAGCGCACGCGCAGGGCGAGCAGCTTGGCATGTTCGAGCGCCGCGATCCGTGCGGCCGGCTGCGCCTCGGCGCGGGCCAGCAGCACCGGCTCCTCGTAGGCGTCGACGGCCGCGCCCCGGGCCAGGAGCTCCAGGAACGGCGCCTCGGCCGCGTGGGGCGAGGGCTCGGCCTCGCGGGCGGAACGCTCGACCGACTGCACATGATCGCGGGACATGGTCACAGGATCCCCCATCGCCCGGCCGCGGCGTCAGGCCTGTGGACAACTGCGGCGCACGGCGGCACGGGCCGGCTCAGTGCGCGGTCCAGCCACCGTCCAGCACCAGCGACGTGCCGGTCACGAACGACGCCCCCGGGCTGCACAGATAGGCCACCGCCGCGGCGACCTCCGCCGGTTCGATGAGCCGTTTGACCGCGCTGTCCTTCAGGAGCACCTCGGACAGCACGCGCTCCTCGGAGATCCCGTGCGCCCTCGACTGATCACTGAGCTGCTTCTCGACCAGCGGGGTGCGCACATAGGCGGGGTTCACGCAGTTCGAGGTGACGCCGTGCGCGGCGCCTTCGAGCGCGGCCGTCTTGGACAGCCCCTCCAGGCCGTGCTTGGCGGCGACGTAGGCGGCCTTGTAGGGCGAGGCCCGCAGTCCGTGCACCGAGGACACGTTGACGATGCGGCCCCAGCCCTGCCCGTACATGTGCGGCAGGGCGCCGCGGATGAGCCGGAACGGTGCCTCCAGCATCACGGTGAGCACCGTGTGGAAGACGTCCGGCGGGAATTCCTCGATGGGCCGGACCATTTGCAGCCCGGCGTTGTTGACCAGGATGTCGGTGCCCGCGGCGGCGAGTTCGGCGGTGTCCAGGTCGGTGAGGTCGAGGGCCCGCGGCTCGACGGCGCCCGGCAGGTGCACGGCCCGTTCGGCGAGTGCCTCCAGGCCCCGGACGTCCCGGTCGACCGCTCTCACCTTGGCGCCGGCTGCGGCCAGTCGCAGGACGCAGGCGCTGCCGATGCCGCCGGCGGCGCCGGTGACCAGGGCGGTGCGGCCGTCGAGGTCGAGCGGGACGGCGGGCGGAACGGGGAGGGCACTGGGCGCGGTCATGCCCCGACCCTAGGCAGCCACCCCACCCCGCCC
>NZ_VJZD01000077.1 GCF_009377175.1 Streptomyces adustus | reverse complement strand
GGCCGGCCCCCACCCTCATGAAGGGAGGGGATGTTGGCCCGGCGCCGCTGCTACCCCTCGGACACCTACGACGACGAGTGGGCATTGATCGAACCGCTCCTGCCGATCCCAGCCTGCGAGACCCCTCGCGGCGGGCGGCCGGAGAAGCACCCGCGGCACGAGATCGTGGACGCAATTCGGCACGTCGTCGACACCGGCTGCAAGTGGCGGGCCCTGCCCAAGGACTATCCGCCCTGGCGGACCTGCTACAACGCCGTGGCCCGCTGGGCCGCCGCCGGGGTGATCGGGCAGATCCGTGACCAGCTCCGCAAACGCGTCCGCCGGGACATGGGCCGCTCCCCTGGAGCGGTCGCCACCATCATCGACTCCCAGTCCGTCAAGGCTGCCGAGACCGTCGGCAAGGACTCGCGCGGCTATGACGCAGCGAAGAAGACCTCAGCTACCGCCCATTAGATCAACGGCCGGAAGCGGCACCTGGTGGTGGATACCAAGAGCCTGCCGCTGTTCGTCATGGTCACGCCGGCCGACATGACCGACCGCGACGCGGCGAAGGAAGTCCTGTTCAGGCTGCGGCTCATGCACCCCGCGATCACGATCGTCTGGGCCGATTCCGCCTACGCCGGACAGCTTGTCGACTGGGCGAAGAAGTACCTGAACCTGACGCTGAAGACCGTCAGCCGGCCGAAGAACGCGGTCGGGTTCGTCGTCCTGCCCCGCCGCTGGATGCGACACCCACGAGCTACGGGAGGCCTCGGTTCCGTGCTCAGCCGGCCAGGGGGTCACCCGGCCGAATCGACGACCTCGAACTCACGGTCACCATGAACCACAGAGCAACGGCTCCTCACTCACTTGGTGTCTCTCCTCGATCGGCAGATCCACCGTTGACCGGAGTACGCGGATCAGGTGGCACGCGCCGTGGCACCGTTGATCAGGCTCCACCCGTAATCACCACCGATGAACCCGCCCCCGATCTGGTTGATCTCGGTCTTCCCGTCGGCAGTGACACCGATCAGGAGGACGTCGGTGCCGCACCGCTGCGCGGCGACGTTGTGGATGCCGCTGCCGTACGGGAGGGCGTGCCACCCGCCCGTGTTGTAGGCACCCCAAGACACCTCGGTGTTCTGGTACGCCGCGCCACCGACGACACCGAAGAACGCGAACTCCTGGTAATAGGTGGGGGCTATGGAGATGTCCGTGAGCACGCCCTGATTCGTGAACATCTGGGCCCAGGGCGACCAGCCGGACCCGGGGCTGGTGGCGTTGACGGTGGTCTGTCTGCGGTGGAACGGGGTGCCGTTGAAGTTGAAGCCGTCGATCTCGATCGTCCCGTCCGCGTGGGTTCCCGCGACGATCTTGTTCAGGAGGCCGTCCATCTGCTGCCAGCCGTTCCAGTTGTCGACCGACGGCTGCTGCTGGGAGCGGGTCCAGATCGTACCGGCGGAGTTGGTGCCGAAGATCTGGAGGGTTCCGTTCTGATTGCGCGCCACGGAGATCGAATTGAGAATCCCGTCGAGGGTCCTCCACGCCGACCACGTGCTCGAACCGGGACTCGTCTGCGTGCGCGAGTAGATCAGCCCGTTCCGGTCGAGCGCGAACAACTCGATCCGCCCGTCGGCGTTGGTCGCCGCCGCCACGGACGTCAGCCGGGCCGGGGTGTCGTACTCAGGAGTCCAGTCCGGGGCCGGCTGCCCCGGGACGATGTGGGTGGTGTAGAGCCCGCCCTGCGCGTCGACGGTGAACGCCTGGACCCCCTTCGTCGCGTCCGTCTCGTTCTGGGAGGCCATGGCGACCGAGGAACCGGGGACGGGGGTGACCACGGGCATTCCGTTGCTGGGACGTACCGAGTCTTCGGTCTGCCCGTGGGTGTAATAGACCTTGCCGGTGTTGACCGAGGTGGCGTCGCACAGGCCGTCGCCGTTGACGTCGCGGAACCGGAGGTCGGCGATACGCTCGTTCGACTGGTTGAGGTACACCCAGTGCTGGTCGCCGGCGCTGGTGGCGTACCACCAGGTCAGGCCCGTGGTCATGAAGGGGTCGGTGACGCCGTCGCCGTCGAAGTCGCAGGTGCGCTGGTTGTCCCGGTTCGCGCCCAGGATGTTGCCGCCGTTGTCGTGCAGACCGCTCTCGGTCTGATCCAGGGCGCCGTTGGTGAACGTCGTCGACCACCTGACGGTGTGGGCGAAGACGTTGTTCTCGACGTTGAAGCCGTCGGTGGGAGTGCCGCGCAGCTTGATCTCGGTCGAGTTGGTGGACGGGAAGGAGTTGTAGGCGATGTCGGCGTACTCGCCGGCCGGCCCGCACTGGTAGTTGGAGCAGTCCCCACGGCCGTGCATGTCGATGAGGTGCTCGTAGTGGTCCCAGCCCAGCAGGGAGAAGCCGAGCCCGGGCGACTCCATGAGGTTGCGGTACACCAGGTACCCGGTGCCGGGCCGGCCGTCACCGGCGACCGAGTGACGGTTGGCCTGGAACTCGTTCTTCTCGATCAGCGCGTAGGCGCCGTTGTTCAGGGCGACCCCGTAGCCGGCACCATGGTGGTTGCCGAACGCGTCCTCGATGCCGTCCATGGTGGGGTGCTGGTTGTCATGGATGTAGTTGTCGTGCACCCACACCGTGTCCGCGTTGGCGCGGTTGATCCGGTTGCCCGGATCCTGCAGGTTGATCGCCGCGCCGCGCCACCGGGCGAACTCGCTGTGGTCGATCTCCACGTTCTGGCTGGACCAGATGTCGATCCCGTTGGCGTCCGTGGTGCCCACCGACGCGGCGGGGTCCATCGGGGCGCCGCCGTCGAACCTGATCCCGCTGATCCGTACGTTGTCCGCGGTGCCGCCGTTGCTGTCGCCGATCGTGAACAGCGTGCGCGGGAACGTCGTCGTGAAGACGCGCGGCCCTCGCGCGACGACCGTGCGGTCGCCGATGATACGGACCCCGGGCGCCACGGGTATGGCCGAAAGGCCGCTCAGGTTGAGATTCACCGTTCCCGCGATCATCACCGTCGCGTTGGGGGTGCCGACGGCCTGGACGAACTGGTTCTGCTGGTCGTCGGCGGTGATGCTGAAGGTCTGCGCGGTCGCCGCGCGGTCAGCGGCCCCTGCGGGCACGCCGGCCGACGCGGTGCCCGTGGACATGGCCAGCGAGGCCGCCAAGGCCCCGACCACTGCGAACAGTTGGCTCTTTCTCGAAATGTTCATCCCTGTCCCGGTTCTCTGCCCATGTGTTGATTCGGTGGAGCCGACCCGTTCGTGGCCGCGCACCTTCCGGAGTGCGCGGCCTGTGCAGCCCCTTGTGACCACCTAAGGGATGGGCGTTCCATTCCGTTCCGCGCTGTTCCACACGGTCGGCAGGCCCTCGCGATCCGCGGCTCAGGCCCTCGCCAGCCGCGGCGCGGCGCTCGCCATCCACGGTGAATACAGCCGCGGTCGATGTGCAGGCCGACATCGTGCTGACCGTGTCGGGGTCGGCCGCCGCCGGGCAGGTTTCGTGGAGCGGCCATTGCCTGTGGCGCACTGTCGGTGCAGGGCTGGCCTGGTGGGGCTTGAGGCTGGCGACGACGTGGACCGTCTCCCGGGTCTGCCGTGTGCCGTCTGCCGTGTGCCGAAGCCGGGTTCCAAGATGCACGTCCTGTCGGACGCGAAAGGGCTGCCCCTCCTCGTCGGCCTCTCGGCCGCCAACGTCCACGACAGCCTCGCGCTGAAGCCCATGATCATGGGTCACCAAACGAGACACGACCCTCACCGCGGCCGCCATCTCAAGCCCCAACGACTGCACGCCGACAAGGCGTACGACGTCCCTCACCTGCGGAAATGGTTACGCGGTAAGCGCATCGGAGTCCGGATCGCCCGCAAGGGCATTGAGTCCAGCGAACGACTCGGACGCCGCAGATGGGTCATCGAGCGAACGATGTCCTGGCTGACCGGCTACCGGCGACTCAACCACCGCTACGAGCGCCATCCCCGCAACTACCTGGCCTTTCTCGGACTCGCAGCCGCCATCTGCTGCTACAAACGGCTCGTCCGCCTCACCACATAGGACACGGTCTATAGCCTCACCGTTGGTGCGGCAGCTTTCGAGGCAGAAAAGCGAAGACGACGACCGCGCCCTGCGGCTCGGCGTGTGGGCCTTCATCGCCATCGCGGCGACCCTCATATGCCACCGCAGACTCACCAAGTAAAACGACGTCTTAAGCGCAGTTGGGCGTCGGGTACAGCCGTTCCTTGCGCATGGTCTGGACGTCGTAGTCGGGGAAGGCGGGAGGTGACAAACGACCGGAGGGAACCCGTGCTGCTACGGCTTCCAGGGTTTCGGAATTTTTCAAGCATATTGGGCAGAAGTGGCGCCCATGCGGGCATCGTGGCGTTACGGGAACTCTCTTCCTCTCTGGAGCTCTGTATAAATCCACCATGAGATGGTGAACGCTCCAGGAAAGGAATTGTGTCATGGATCGACTAAGGCACTCGAGGGCACGTTTCGCCAGACTGCTTGTCGCCTTCGCTGTTTTGTCCTGCACGTGGTTTATGGGGACTGGTACGGCTCAGGCTTCGTCTGGAGCTGAGCAGGTAGAGGTCTGCACCAATGGCTCGTCGTCAGCCGTATTGATCGGCTGGAATCAAAATAATGAATATAAGATATCGCCGCACTTCAGCCTCGATCCCAACAACTATGGATGTGGGACGCTGTGGGGATGGTGGTGGCAGAAAATGCCCAGTATAATTCAGGTCAACTTCTACGACTATTGGGGCAACTACCAAAGGAGCGAATACTTTGGACTTAACAACGGGGTCGACTGTGGCGGAAAATGCTGGATTCCGCTGTATTGAGGTCGGCATTTCATTGCGGCGCTTATCGAAGCCCAAGCGGTTGCTTTATTGATCAGAAACTCATGGGGTTCTCGTCCAGGACGTAGCGGACATGTGGGCCGCCGAAGTAGCCGCGGACGATGTGCGGCTGACGCTGGCGCCTGCGGAAGAAGCGGTGGGTCTCCGCAGGGCTCGGGCGAGTTCCGGGGGTGGGTGGTTGGTCGGGCCGTGACCGGTTGGGGTGCATAGCAGAGCAGGCACGGGCTTCGTGATCATTGGAGTGTCGAAGCTCAACGATCATGAGGTGGCCCGTGCCTGCCGCTGTATCCTCTCTCATCCCGCCGGTGCTGGTGAGGCTGGGTCCGCTGGACCTCGGCCAAGTCGCTGGCCTGCGGCCTTTCCTGGAGTTGGTGCCTGATCCGCGCGCGAGGCGGGGCCGCCGGTACTCGCTGACCGCGATCCTCCTCGTCTGTGCCTGTGCGGCGGTGTCGGGAGCGAGGAGCGTCGACGAGATCGCCGAGTGGGCGGCGCGGGCCTCGGACACCGTGCTGACGGCCGTCGGCGTCCGCTGCGGTGACGTCGTTCTCCCTCGCGGACCACGATCGGCCGTGTCCTGGCGGCCGTCGACGGTGACGCCCTGGACCGGGCTGTCGGCGCCTACCTCGCCGGCCGCAACCCTGCGGGAACGGCTTCGGGGCAACGGCAGGTGATCGCCGTCGACGGCAAGTCGCTCAGAGGATCGGCCCGCCTGTCCACCGGCCGCAGGCACCTCCTCTCCGCCGTCACCCACCACCGGGCCCTGACCCTCGCCCAGGCGGAGGTCGGAGTGAAGACGAACGAGACCGCGCTCTTTCGAAGCCCTGCATCACGTCAGAGACGTGACCTACGCCGAGGACGCCTCCACACTCCACACCGGCACCGCACCACGCGCCATGGCCACCTTCCGCAACCTCGCCATCGGCCTGCTCAAGACCCTTGGCGCTGCCAATATCGCCAAGACCACCCGGGCAATCCGCGACCAACCCGAACGAGCCCTCCCACTCCTGGGCATCACCAACAACCCCGACGCTCACGGAACTTGATCAAGCCCTGGGCGAGGTGCCGGTGCCGGTGCCACAGACGGGCACAGCTGTCCGAACCGGCAGAGATACCCTGCACCCGGAAGCGATGGAACGTTCGATGGTGTTAACGGCTTCACCAGCCAGTCAAATCGTGCACGGATTTGCAGGGAAATGAGGCAACAATCCTTCCCTATATCCCCTGGGGGCAGAAACCGCCGACATCACATTCGGCACCCCAGGAGGGTGCGGCATACGTACGGAACACTGCAGGGTTCACGGACCGTCAAACCATTCCAAGACACATGCAACTCGCCAACCCTGTACGTTTCTGCCTCCTGACCCAGCAAACCGCCTCGGCCGAGCAAGACGGTCACAAACGCCGCTTACAGGTCGGCGTGGGAACAATATGGTGTACCGCCGACCGCAAACGGGGGCAGAAGGTCTACCCGTCCTACTCTCGTAGCGCTCTGTTCCGGAGTTCGCCCACACACTGGCGCGGAAACTGATGCTCGTATCGCTATCCCCTGTCCAGGCAACCGCCCGGTGCCAGCCGTCGGCTACCGGGCAGATACCGGTGAGGATTGAGACAACCCATGAAGTCGATATTCAAGCAGCGCAGGCGTGCGGCCGCGGTGGTCGGTGTCCTCGCCAGCTTTCTGACGCTAGGCCTCGCCGGTTCAGCCTCCGCGTCGTCGGTTCCCGCCTGGCAGCTGGAGGTGTGCTCCTGGGGCTCCTACCAGACCAACGTGTACTGGGGGAACGGCGGCTTCATGGGGGTCCCGGCCGGACAGTGCCTCACTCAGTGGTTCCAGCCCATGAGCACCGACACCTCGTACGAGTACGTCACCCTGTACGTCAATGGCGGCGGATACATCGCCGGTGCCTCCGTCAACGTCGCCGCGGGTGCGGGCCTGGCCACCGGGGGTTCGGCCTCCTCTACCTACTCCTGGTCCTTCTGAGTTCGCTGGTGGGGGAGTACACACACCCCCTGCTCCCCCGCCACCCGCACCAGCCTGCCGACGTGAGTTCGCGCCGCCCGGCACGCCGGTCGGATCACGCGGTCGGCGGTCATGAACCCCGGCGGACAGGCGTCCGTGATCCGTCATTCGCCGATGGCCAGGAGCAGATCCGCGACGTGGTCGATGTCGACGTACGTTCCCTCCGAGCCCGGCGGCACCAGTTCCTGCGTCCGGTCCAGGAACTCGGCTACAGCCGCGGCCTTCATGTCGAGCACCGCGGAGCCGAAGCGGGATCTGACGACTGTGCGGATCACAGGGCCGTGCGACGCCCGCCGGGGCGACACCAGGACGTCGCCCTCCCCCACCGGCCGGCACAGTCCCTCCTGAAGGAGGCTGAGCGCGAATACCCAGTTGACCGTGCCGCTCGAGGTCGACCCTATCGACAGGCGTACGGCGTAGGGGTCCATGCAGTGGTAGTGAAATGCCGCGGGGAGTGAGACGTGCGGTTCGCCTCCGACGATCACGTGCACTTCGAGCTCAAAAGTGACCGTCGTCTCGGCGTCGCTGGAAAACGGTTGAGTCATTTCCTGTCCGTCCAACACGATCTGAGGGATGGCACCTCTTGTCCGGAAAAGCCTAGGGCCGCCCGTTGCGGTCACTTGCCGGGAAATGTATGAAACGTTGACCAGGAGAGAACCGGATGGGGTGGGGCCTTGAGGCCGACTCCTCGGCGGCTCGCCGGGTCCGCGCCGTCGGAAGCGCCTCCGGTATCGAGGATGTGGCCGACTGTTTCAGCGTCAACGCTCTTGCAGGCCAAGGCGGTTGTGAGGCCCAGCGGAGCTCCGGCCCAGCAGGCACAGGCGTCCCCCCAGACGCCCCGCTCCCGGCACTGACCTGTGCCACCTTCGTCAACCGGCATGATTTTGGGGCTCGACCTGCTGGCCAAGACCCGCCTCCACCCGATCGAGTCAGAAACCGACGACACCGCCCCCCCGACCGAACTCAGCGCATAGACTCAAAATGAGATCACCGAGTGGCCGTCGCTACACCACTCCAGCGGACGTGACCGGGCGCGCACCGTACTCGGCGAATCCAGTTGGGTTCCCGAATTCTGTGATCCGCCCTCGTCTGTTCGACTCTAGCCCTTTGAGTTTCGTGAGGGTGCTGTACGCATCGTGATCGAGACGGGCAGACCGATCCCGGAGGTCGCCGAGGAACTCGGCGTACATTCCGGGACGCTGCACAGCTGGGTGTCGCGGTGGCGGCGCAACGGGTCGGCGTCTTCCGACCGGCCGGCCGAGCCCGCGCCGGAAGAACGGATGCGCGCGGCGCAGGAGGCTGTTGAGCTGGTCGAAGACTCTTTCCTCCTGCCAGCGGGCGAAGTAGGCGTAGACGGTGTTCAAGTGCGGGTAGTCGTGCGGGAGGTAACGCCAGGGGATCCCGGTGCGGTTCACGTAGAGGATCGCGTCCAGGAGATGGCGCAGGCCATGGTCCGGTGGGCGGCCGATGTCCAGTCCGCGGCCGCGCCGCTCGGCCCGCCAGGCGGTCAGGACAGGCTCGACCAAAGGCCTCTATCTGGGCATCCATGGACGCCGTACAGGCGTCGGCCAAGTACACCTGCATTTGGGTGACTTGGTGTGCCGACGCCTGTCCGGGCGAGCCCGTCAGCGCAGACCGAAGGCGCGGATCACCGACTGGGTGACGGTGTTTCCGGCCGTGTCGCGGGCGGTGGCCCGCAGGGAGACGAAGCGGGCGTGTTTCGGCGGCATCGGCACGTAGCGGTTGTCGTGGGAACGGTCCGCCTTGCGCCACGTGTGCCCGTCGTCGTACGAGAACTCCACCGTGACGGGGGCGATCCTGCCCGCGCCCGCGGCACCCGGCAGGTGCGCGGCGGAGACGGTGACTTCGGCGTGGCGGTCGGCGCGGCCGTCCGCGTCGGTGGTGATGCCGTAGTCGAGCTGGATCAGCGGCAGGACCGCGGAGTCGTTACCGGTGGGTTCGGAGGAGGTGAACCCCCACTCGGTGTGCGTCGTGGCGGAGTACGGGCTCACCGAGGCGTCCCGGCTTCCGTCCAGCACCAGGCGGTAGGGCAGCCGGGCGGCGCTGGGTGCGTCGGCCGAGACCGTGGTGTACGAGCCCACCGCGAGGCGCGTGCTGCCCTGGTAGAGGGTGAGGGATTGGCGCATGCGGTCGTAGTCCATGGACATGCCGACGTGATCGGAACTGCCCCACGCGGGCACATCGAGGTTGAGCAGGTTCCCGCTGCGGGTGGGCAGCCTGTAGTTGTTGTTGAGGTACGGTCGCGCGAGCGGCTTGAACCACTCCTGCGTGTGAGTGCTGCCGGGCCGGTAAGCGGTGCGCGGCTCGAGCTCGTAGATCAGGCTGTCGACGTATGCCTCTTGGCTCCAGGAGTTGCCGCTGCCGGTGGAGACCCAGTCGACACGGTGGCTGTTCATGGGTTCGCGGACTGTCAGACCGATGCCCCAGTTCGAGTACACGGGCCAGTCGTAGCGCCATTCGCCGCCGCCGCGTGACGGGTCGGGGCTGTCGAAGGCGACGTTGACGCGGGCCAGGTTCTTCGAGGAGCCCTTGACGACCAGGTCGGCCGGGACGCTGTTGTGCCACGTCCGCATCAGGTCGTAGACGTAGGGGCTGTTGGGTTGGGAGTCCACCGTGAGGACGGCCCCGCGCCCGGTGGTCTGCCGCAGCAGCCGTTCGCCCTCGTCCGTGCCGACCAGCGCAACGTCGAGGCCAGCGGGTGTGTTCCAGTCGGGGCTGTAGTTGCGGATCTGCTGCCCGAGTTGGTTGTTGACGACGAGCAGCAGTTTGGCGCCGGCCTGCGCGGCGGCCGCTGCCTGCTCGGCGTCGCCGACGGAGTCGTTACGGCGTACGACCACCGCCTTGCCGCGCGCGTCGACCTTCGCCCAGTCGGCGGCCGTGCCGTCCCCCGCCGAGACGAGCGGGAGCCGGTAGTGGCCCTTGGCCAGCGGGGTGACGCCGTCCTGGCGCAGGACGTCGGTGAAGGCGCCGCTGGGGGTGGACACGGCGAGAACCGGCTGTTCCTTGCGCCAGCGGGCGCCGAGGTAAAAGTCGCCGTGCTTGACGTCGTGGGTGGTCGGCTGGGCCCAGAGGCTGTCGTAACTGGTCTGGGTCTCCATGTAGGCGCGCCATGTGCCGCCGCCCATCGAGCGGTTGTACTCAAGGCGCTGGTAGGTCGTCTCGGTCGACTGCGGTGTCGTCATGTCGACCCGGTGGAGCTTGCGCGCGTCCATCGTCACGGTCGTGTCCTGGTCCATGACGACCTCGGGGTCGCCCAGCAGCGCCATGCCCAGCGAGTGCGGGCCGTGCACACCCTGCACGTCCTTGAAGGACAGCACCGAGTACACGTCGTCGGGCAGGAACGTCTCCAGCGTGCCGGACTCGTCCACTGCGTAGAAGTCAGGGCCGAGGCGGCCGGGGCTGAGGATTTCAACGACACCCGGCATGGGGTTGCCGTGGCTGTCCCTGAGGAGCACGGTCAGCTTGTGCGTCACGTCGCCGAGGGAGATCGCGGTGTGCACGGCGACGGCCCCGGACGCGTCGGCCGCGATGACCTGGCCCGACCAGCGGTTGTTGCCCGTGGCCTTGGACGCGTCGATGGTGAGCGTGACCTCGGCGGTGCCGTGCGCCGGGACGACGACCTGGGAGGCCGAGAGCCGAAACAGGCCCGCGGGGGCATTCGAAGCCTGCACCGACAGTCCGAGAGTGACGGCGGAGCCACCGGTGTTGGTGTACGTCACCGGGCGCTGCACCGCGCCGGTGCCGCCCTGCATCACCTGCCCGGCGAACGCGGTCGCCGAGGCGAAGACGCCCGCACGCAGCGCCGCGGGCACGTCGACTCGGCCGCTACCAGCCTGGAAGGCGTCGTACTGCGGGGTCTGCTGGGAGCTGCTGACCAGGAGGTCCTTCAGCTGGGCGCCAGTGAGGCCGGGCCGCGCGGCGGCGAGCAGGGCCGCCGCTCCGGCGACGTGCGGGGTCGCCATCGAGGTACCGCTCAGCGTCTGGTAGCTGCCCTCGCCCTCGGGGGCGTATTGCGAGCGCGCAGCGAGCACGTCTACGCCCGGCGCGGTGATCTCCGGCTTGAGGCCGCCGTCGCCCGCCCTCGGGCCCTGGCTGGAGAAGTACGCGACGTTGTCGGCGGAGTCTACGGCGCCCACAGTCAGCGCGGCATCCGCGGCGCCGGGCGAGCTGATCGTATTGGGCGCGCCGGAGTTGCCCGCGGCAATGACGAACAGCGCACCGGTCTGAGCGCTCAGGCGGTTCACCGCCTCGCTCATCGGGTCCGTGCCGTCCGACGGGGCGCTGCTGCCCAGACTCATGCTGACGATGTCGGCGTGCTGGTCGACGGCGGCCCACTCCATGCCGGCCAGCACCCAGGAGTCCTGGCCCCCGCCGGCGTCCGACAGCACCTTGCCGATGTGGAGCTCCGCCCCAGGGGCGACGCCTCGTTCCTTGCCGTCGGAGGCTGCTCCGGTGCCTGCGATGGTGGACGCGACGTGCGTGCCGTGGCCGTTGCGGTCGGTGACGTCCTCGTCGGGGACGAAGCTGTCGGTGGCGGCTATGCGCCCGCCGAAGTCGGGGTGCTCGGCGTCGATGCCGGTGTCCAGGACGGCGACGTCCACGCCCTGCCCGGTGTTCCCGTCCGCCCAGGCGGTGGGCGCGCCGATCTGGGCGGTGGTGTCGGCGAGGTCCGCCTTCACCACGCCGTCGAGCCAGATGCGGGCGATGCCAGCACCGAAGGCCGGCCCACGGCTCGTGGCCGCCGCCCTCGAACCGTTCGCCGGAGCCGCGGTGACGGCCCGCCAGAAGTCGGCCGAGCGGTCGCGGTCCTCGGTGAGGGCCGCGCCCTGCACGCTGCTCAGGTCCCTGACGCGGGCCGCGCCGGGGGGCGCGGTGGCACGCAGGCCCGCGGCGGACGTGGTGTACGAGACGATCAGCGGCAGCCGATCGCGGTGGGCGTTGTCGTACCCGTCGGCGACCAGGTCGCTGACGTTGAACAGGCGCCGGTCGAGCGTGCCCGCCGCCACGTAGGGCAGCACGGCGGTGGGGAAGACGTACAGGTCGCCGCCGGACTCCATGACGCGCGCCTCGGCGGGACCGCCCGCCGCGGTGCGCACGTCGACCGTGCCGCCCTTGCTGTTGCCGAAGGACTGACGGGTCGTGACCACGTCGCCGGTGATCAGCGTGACGGAGTGGGTGCCGGGCGGCACGGTGTTCTGTGCCGGTGTGGCGGCGGAGGAGGGGGTATCAGGGGACGCGGTGGCGGGATGTATCAGGGACAGAACGGCGGCGCCGGAGACGGCGAGCACGCTCCAGCGTCTCGGTGATGATCTCAAGGGACGTTCCTTGCGTACTTCCAGGGGGGTGCCCTGGTGGAATGATTATTGCTGCATAATGAAATCGAATGGGTATATTGGTAGCGAACTTTCCTAAAGCACGTGATCTTCGGCTATAGCACCTTCAATGCCGTACTTGTCCTGCTGACCGGTTGGCCGCCCTACGCCGATCAAACCTGTCCGGCTGGCGAATTGAGTTTCGAACCGTGAGGTCAGAAGTACGCACGCAGCCGCACCGTCACCACTTTTTCCGGCTAATTGCCACAAGTTAGGCGGCAAGTCACGAGGCACTGGCCCCTACCGGGGGGATTTCGGTGACGGCCGACGCCCCCAGGGGAGAGGGGCGGCAATCGTCAACCACTGCCCAGATGGTCGACGGGACAGAATGTGGAGCCGCGCTTCCCCGATGGTCTGCGACTTCACTTCCGGCCTTGCGCATCATGGCACCTGTAAATGTGATTGCAGCCGAACGTGCCCCCTAAGGTCGATTGCGTTGCCCTAACAGCCAAGGGCGGCTACGTGCCGGGTCAGATTTGGGCAACCGCGCCCGATTTTATGCGGAATAGGGTCAACCAATCGTCCCCGCGGACACGGCCCTGAGGACTGAGTGGGCCCTGACCAGCAGGGACGAAAGTCATCGATCGGGCCACCACCGGCCACTGAGCCTTTGCCAACCTGGCTGACAGCGGCGCGAGTTGGTGCGGGGCCGCGTGCGGGAAGAGGTGAAGCTCCTGGTAGATGGGTTGTCGACCAAGAGCAACCTGTCCGCCCGGAGCTTCATGTGCTTGCCTACCCATCGCGGATCGATCTGTCCAGCTCGGCCCTATGGCAGCGTCTGCGCTGCCAGCGCATTCAGCAGACTCCGTACGTTCGCAGTGTTTCCGCGGGCGCTGACGACCACGGGCACCAGCGGCGTATCCGTCTGTGCCATCAGTACCCCTCTCCTCTCACGCTCCAGCGAGGTCCCGCTGCCGCGTGACGCGGCGCGAGAAGACGAGAATGGACTCAACTGTTCGACTCGGTCGACCAGTTGGAGAGGATCCCGCGGAGGTCCCGTCTCCGCGAAGCAGTCACCGCCCATGTGCGCTGAGTGATTGGGTGGAGGCGTGGAAGAGAACCACCCGTCACCCACTGACCCTGGCCCGCCTCGCGCTCGGCATGACGATGGAAGAACTCGTCTCCGCAATTCGTGCCGCGGCCGCCCGGCGTGATCTGCGCTCAGGCACGGACGAGGCACGGGTACGTAAATGGCAACGTGGCATCAAGCCCAACGAGGAATCGCAGATCTACATCGCCGAAGCGCTCGGCTGGCCTGCGGACATCGTCTGCGCTGACGACTGGCCGAACTGGCTGCCGCTCACCGCCGACGGCGTGGTCCCGCTCGGACCCCACAGTTCCGTGCCCGCTCTGAGAGAGGCCTTGCGAACAGCGATGGACCGCCGCACCTTCTTCACGATCTCCGGCGCCACCCTGTCCGCGCTGGCCGCGGACTGGGCCGCCGGCCCGACGATCGCGCTCGCCCAGGCCCGCGACGGCAAACCGATCGGCGAGGACTTCGTCGCGTTCCTGGAGAACACCACCCAGCAACTCGCCAGTCACGCCACCGAGCAGCGGCAGCCCACCGCCACGCTGCTGGACGCCCACCTGTCCACGGTGACCGAACTGCTCGAACACAGCCGCTACACACCCACCCTCGGGGAGCGCCTGCACACCCTGGCGGCCTCCCTGTCCCAGACCGTCGCCTGGCACCGCTTCGACCTGGGCCGCCACACCCACGCCAGCCAGAACTGGATCGCCGGTCTGCACAACGCCCACGCAGCCGGAGACCACGATATGGGCGCCGGCCTCCTGGGCGACCTCGCCTACCAGGCCGCCTGGCGCCGTGACCACATCACCGCGGCAAACATCCTCAACCACGCCCTGACCCGCGCCCAGAACCCCGCCGCCCGCTGCCTGCTCCAGCTACGCCTCGCCCGCACAGGGCGACCTGAGCGAACGGCGCGCCGTGCTGCGTGCCCTTGCCGCGGCGGAGAAGCACCTGGGCGACACCGGCGCCGACCGGCCCGCCTGGTGCGCCTGGGTATCCGAAGCCGATCTCGCCGTGGACTCCGGCCAGGCCCTCCTGGATCTCCGCGACATCGGCCGCGCTCACCGGCTGATGACCGAAGGCGAAGGCCTGCTGCCCCCGCCCCGGGACAAGACCCGAGGTGTGTTCCTCGCCTACCGCGCCGCAAGCTACCTCGATCTGAAGGAACCCGAGCCCGCCACAGCCGCCGCCACCGAATCACTGCTCCTGGCACGTCGCATCGGAGCACCCCGCTGCGTGCAGCTCGTCGACGACCTTCTCCCCCGCTTCCGGCACTACCAGCACGCCCAAGGCGTTCCAGAACTCCTCCAGCTCTTTGCCGCATAACAGGGAGGGGCATATCCGATGACCACCGATGCGGGGCTCCCCTCGATCAGAGAGTCCCTCCAGCTCGCACTCCTGGTGGAACGCGAAGGCAGCCCGCTGGTGGCCGAACTCGCCGCCAACCACTACCACCTGAACTACAGCAAGCACCCCGTACCTGTGCAGTTCCGGGAAGTCCGCGCGGCCCGCACCCTGCTGGCCGCAGTGCTGCCCGCCGGTACGGACCGCACCGAACTGCACCGCCAGCTCGGCCGGCTCTCAGGACTGCTGGGCAACCTGGCCTTCCGCCTCGACGACCCGGCCGGCGCACGGCTCCACCTGGGCACCGCCGTCTCCTACGCCGACCGGGGCGGTGACACAGCGCTGGCGGCGTGGGCGTACCGGGCGCAGAGCATGGTCGCCCGCCACACCGGCAACCTGAACGCCGCGTACACGTACGCCGAGCGCGGCGCGGCCGCGGCCCCCGCCGGCCTGGTCCATGCCCAGCTCCACGCCTGGACGCTGCTGCCCACCCTCGCCCGGCAGAGCCGCGACCGGGAGGCGAACACCGCACTCGAGGTGGCCCTGGCCGAACTCGAAGCCGACCCGGCCGGCCAAGCACCCGGTCGTTTCGGCTTCGACGAACCCGAACTCGCCCTGCATCAGGCCGAAGCGCACCTCGCGCTGGGCCGCACCGAACAAGCCCGCACCCGCGCCGAGACCTCCACGGCCGCCTGCACCACCGGCACCCCCGGATGGGCCGCTGCCACTCTTGTCCTGGCCCAGGCCGAAGCCTGCGACCAGCCATCCGATGCTGCGCAGCGCGCCCTGGACGTACTCGACCGGGTACCGCCCAGCCGCCTGCGCGCCACCGCCCGCACCAGACTGCAGCGACTGAACGGCCTGCTCGCCGCCCGACCCGCTGAATACGTGGCCGATCTGCGGGAACGCCTGCGTACCCTGCCGCCCCCCTGTGGACACGTCCGGTGCCCCATCGGCGTGACGCACACCGAGTATCCAAGGGCGGACTGCCCTCAGGGGTGGCGGAAGCCGCGCTCGGGGGCGCAGCTTCGGCGCCGCCGCCCAGAACCAAGGCACTCTATTCCCAGACGGTCTCCTGGCCGTCTTGGTATTGATCTCAGTTTTAGGGCGAGTGTGCGGGTCTCCGTCCCGGCTCGGGGAAACACGGGACGGAGACCCTGCCCTCATCATGCGCATCGGCCGGCGGTATCGGCGCGGGCTACGCGCACCGACTCGTGCAGCGCAGCCATCAGGTCCAGCATCCGGCCCAGCTCGCTCTCCGGTTGCAGGATCTTCGGTGGCGCCGTGTGTTCCCGCTTGGCTCCCATGACCTGCTCCAGGGCCTGGGTACAGGAATCGCGCAGGCACTGCTCGCCCCGGCGCCCACGAGTGGGCGCGCACGGCAGCCCCGCACCCCACAGCAGCAAGCTCGCGCGCCGCACAGCAACGCATTGCTACTCAAGCCTGCAAGGATGGCGCGATGAGCACCACTCGCCGCCTCCTGGCTACCGGTCCCCAGCCCAGCTCCCCTGCGCCGGACGCCGTCGTCCCACCGCGGGGCACCGCCGCCGAGCAGGCCGCCGCTCAGGCAACACTCACCCCTGTTGTTCCCGAGCCTCAGCAGGCGCCGAGCGGTCAACGGCGCCAACTCGGAGCAGGACCTGGCTCGACAAGCTGACTAACGAGATTCGGCAGTGCCCGCAACGCAGTCGGCACTGGCGCCGCCGGGCACCCACAGCCATTACGTGCGATACCCGTTCGCGGAGGGAACGACGCCGACGCCGCCCCACCGGCCGACAGCTCCTGGGCGCAGAGACGCACAGGAACGAACGGGCAAAGGCTCAGTACCGGAGGCCGCGGAGAGTGATGGTCGTCGGTGGTCAGTAGGGCAAGGCAACCTGAAACAAAGGGGTTTCACGGTAGACGGGATTGTAGATCGCATCCTCGGCGGTGTCGTAGAAGGTGGCCGTGCCGCCCCTCTCTCCCACGTCGAGGATGACGTTTCCTGTGGCCGACTGGCCGGGCTTGTACGCCGCGTCGAGGTGCGCCAGGCCGTTGGAGCTGCCGTAGGCGCTTGCTTCCACCGGGGCTACCCCCTTGGATTCCCACGTCACCTCGTCGGCGGAGAAATCCCCCATGGTGGTGCCCGTGTTCGTCACCGTGAGGCGGATCACCGCGTACTGCCCGATTGCTTCCTTGCTCGTGCCGACTTCGGCCGGCATGGGGTACTTCACGCTGATGACTGTGACTTTCCACCCCGTGCCGCAGGTCTTGAATGCGCCGCTCTGCCCGGGCCTCAGCATCGGCACGCGGACCGCGACCGTGCCGGCCACGGAGCCCTCGGATCCCGCCGAGGCAGCAGCCGGTGAGCCAGGCGCGGGGCACCTGGCTTCGTCGACGGCCGCGTGCTCCTGCGAACAGCCGCTCATGAGGGCGCAGAGAAGTACGGCAGATGCAGCCAGCATCACGGTACTGCGGACGCAATTGCGCATGGCCCCCCACACGGACAACAGACTTCACGGCACGAAGGTGCAACCGTAGGACACGGGCAGATCCCAAGGCGTCCGCCGACGCCGCACAGCCGCTGCTCTGCGAGGCTGACGTCGGCAAGCACCACCACGGCCGGATCCATTGGAGGCTTCCATCTGGGTGTGTGCGGCGACAGGAAGGCGGAGAATCCACGCCCATGAATACGGAACAGGCCTTTCGGCGCTTCGGCCCCCAGTTCGTCGTCGAACAGCGGCACCGTTACGGCAAGCGCCCGCCGGAGAACCGGATGCTCTCCTACGACCTGGCGGTACTGGACGAGTACGAGCCCTGGCGAATCTGGCTGGACGAGCAGCTCGATCTCCTGCCGCAGACCACTGCGGAGGCCTTCGCCACAAATCTGTGGCGCGACCAGAACTTCTGGCCCGACGTCATCGAGCTTGCCGCCGGTGCAGCGCTGCGTCGGCGAGGCTTTGCCGTGGAGTTTGAGCGGCGATGGGGGAACCTGACACCGGACTGGACCGTCGTCGGCGAGGACGCCACGCCGGTCGCCCTGGTCGAAGTCCTCACGCACAGCCCGCAGCAGGGAACATCCGCAAAGATCAAGGCGTGGCACGCCCTGGTCGAACGCCTCAAGCAGATCCCGGTCCCCGTCGTCTCGACGGTGGCCGGTGACCCCTCACGCCCGCTCGATACCCCCGATGCGCGCACCGCGAAGAGGATCGCCCAGGACCTGCGCCGGTGAAAGAGGCTCACTGTCAGTGGCGAACCGTAGGGAGTGTAAATCTAACGGCCCTGTCTCACATTCGGTGGTGACGCAGAGTCGTGAGGAGTCGTTGGTATCCGTGTGAAGAATATCAACGGGCTATTACAGACGCTGTTTTCAGGGCTGTCCCGGCTGGCCATCGAGGATGTGGTCGACGAGGGCGAGCGGGTCGTGGTGCGGGCACGGACTCCGCAGGGCACTGCGGTCTGTCCGGTGTGCGGGGCGCCGTCGGGACGGGTGCACGGCTATCACTGGAGGACGGTGGCCGACGTACCGGTCGACGGCCAGCGGGTGGTGGTCCGCGTATGAGTGCGGCGTCTGGTGTGTCCCACCCGCGGCTGCCGCCACACCGTCCGCGAACAGGTGCCCGGAGTGCTGGACCGATACCAGCGGCGTACGACCCGCCTGACCAGGCAAGTCGAGGCCGTGGTCAAGGAGTTGGCGGACCGGGCCGGGATACGTCTACTGGTGATACTGGCAGTGAGCCTGTCACGTCACACGGCCCTGCGCGCCCTGCTGAGGATGCCGTTGCCCACCGGCCGGGTGCCCCGTGTGATCGGCGTCGACGACTTCGCTCTGCGCCGGCGCCACCGCTACGCCACTGTGATCATCGACGCCGAGACCCATGAACGGATCGATGTGCTGCCCGACCGCACAACCGACACCCTGGAAGCATGGCTGCACGAGCATCCGGGCATCGAGGTCGTGTGCCGTGACGGCTCGGCGACCTATGCCGAGGCCATCCGCCGTGCCCTGCCTGACCCGGTGCAAGTCGGTGATCGCTGGCATTTATGGAAGAACCTGTGCGAAGCCGCCCTGAGCGAGGTGAAGGCACACAGTGCCTGCTGGGCCACCGTACTGGCCGCGCCGATCTACGACGGGCCCCGCGCCCAGAGCACCCTCGAACGCTGGCACCAGGTCCATGGCCTGCTCGACCAGGGCGTGGGCCTGCTCGAATGCGCCCGCCGCCTGCAACTGGCCCTGAACACCATCAAACGCTACGCCCGAGCAGACCGGCCCGAGCGCATGCTCCGCGTCCCCAAGTACCGTGCCAGCCTGGTCGATCCCTACCGCGAGCACCTGCGCAAACGTCGAACTGAAGACCCCGGCGTCCCCGTCCTGCACCTCTTCGAAGAGATCAAGGCCCTCGGCTTCACGGGCTGCCTGAACCTTCTGCACAAGTACATCAACCAAGGCCGCGCGGACGCCGACCGCAACCATGTCTCGCCACGTCGACTCGCCCGGATGCTGCCGACCAGGCCCGACAACCTCAAGGCCGAACAGCACGAGCTCCTGGCCAAGCTCACCGCCGCCTGCCCCGAGATGACCCAACTGGCCACAGGCATCAGGGACTTCGCCCCGCTCCTTACGCCGCACACCGACAACCCCGATGCGCTCACGCGCTGGATCACCCAAGTCCGAACAGCCGATCTACCCCACCTGCACACCTTTACCCGGGGCCTGGACCGGGACATCGACGCCGTGATCGCCGGTCTCACGCTTCCCTACAGCAACGGCCCCACCGAAGGCGTCAACACCAAGACCAAACGGATCGCGCGCCAGATGCACGGACGAGCAAGCTTCACCCTGCTCCGGCACCGCATCCTCCTCGGATAACAGCACGCTCCGTCACCACCGAATGTGAGACAGGGCTGTTAAATTGACACACCCGAGGCTGGACCCAAATGCGCGCCAGCCGCAGCTGCTTGCGAAGCGCCACCGCTAAGAGCCGGGGTGAGACCCCCTGGCCTGGCGCTGATGCACCACCGGGCGGGACCGCCGGCTGCGGCCCCGCCCGGAATGCTCATCTTGACTGGTCAGCGCAGACCGAAGGCGCGTTCGATTGTCTGGGAGACGGAGTTGCCGGCGTTGTCCCGGACGGTGACCCGGAGCGTGACGAAGCCCGCGGACCTCGGTGCGCTCAGGTTGGTCCGCCACCCGTTGCCGCTGCGGTCCAGACCGGACCGCAGCCAGTTCTTCCCGTCGTCGTAGGAGACCTCCACAGAGGGCTTCGCAATGGCGGCGCTCGTTCCAGGCAGGTGCGAGGGGGTCACCGCGAGTTCGGCATGCCGGTCAGCCCGGCCAGCCTTGTCGGTGTCCACCCCATAATCGAGCTGGATCAACGGCAGGGGCGCTTCCGCATCGGCTCCAGTGGCCGCGGAGGTGAAGTTCCACTCGGTCAGGGTGTGCGTTGAGTACGGGTTGGCCCAGGTTCCACGGTCGTTGTCGACCACCAGCCGGTAGGGCAGTCGCTCCGGGGCGAGCCCGGTGACCGGCAGGTACTCGGCGTTACCCCAGTTGAGCTGCCGGTCGCCCTGGTAGAGCGCCATCCAGTTCTTGACGTCGAAGTTCGAGCCGGCGTCGCCGATGTGGCCTGAACCCGAGTCACCCCAGCCCGGTGCCGGGATGGAGACTCCGTCGAGGTAACGGACGGGCTGGCTGGTCACCGGCCCCATACGCGGGCGCTGGATCGGCCCGAACCAGTTGACCTCGGCTGTCTTTCCGGCGTCGTACCGCAGAGCACCGATCGAATGCTGCCCGGTCTCGCCGTTGACGTAGGCGTTTTCCGTCCAGTCAACGCCGGAGGTGAGCCATTCGGTTCGGTCGCCCTGCGCGGGAGTCGGCAGCATGTTGCCCACGGCCCAGCCGTGCCAGACGTCGGCGCGGTACTCCAGCGCCTTGGCCTGCCGATAGTTGCGGAACGAGACGTCCGCCCGGGCCAGATCGCGCTGATTCACGCGCCAGGTCGGGTCCGCCGGAACGGCGCCGTTCCAGTGGTGCACCACGTCGTAGAGGTAGTCGGTGGTGGGGTGCGAGGTGACCTTCAGTGTGCCGGACCCCTGCTGGATCGCGGCGATCAGGTCGGTGCCCTGGTCGGCGTTGAGGGTCGCCACGGTCAACGGCGAGGGGCTCTCCGAGCTCCAGGGATTCTCGTCCCAGGGCTGCAGCCGTCCAGCGTCCTTGTTGACGACGACGAGCACCTGAGCGCCGGCCGCCGCGGCGGCCTCCGCCTGCGCCTTGATCCCTGCCGTGCCGGTGCCCCGCACTACCACGGCCTTGCCCCGCACGCCATGCCGGGCGAGCTCCTCGGCCGTACCGTCACCGGCGTAGACCGCAAGCAACGTCCGGGTGCCAGCCGACAGCGGCTTGGCTCCGCGCTTGACCAGCGGGTCGGCGTAGGTCCTCGATTTCGTGCTGAGGGTCAGCGCCGGCTGCTCGAGGCGGAAACGGGCACCGAACTCGAACTTGCCGTCAGTAACCTTCTTGCCGGTCGGGAGCGCCCAGATGCTGTCGTAGGTCTCGTTGGGCAGGATGGACGATTCGACCATGCTGTCAGCGAAAGACCGGTGGACGTCCAAGCGTGTCGCAGCCGGGGTGCTTGTCCGCGGGACGCGAGCCAGGACCTGACGGGTCTTCCGCCCGTCGAGGATCACGGTCCTGTCCTTGTCCAGCTTCACGTCGTTGAACTCCAGCAGCGCCATGCCCAGCGAGTGCGGGCCGTTGGCGCCCTGCACATCGGCGCTGAGCCAGCCGCTGTAGTTGCCCACGGGCAGCCGCGCCATTCCGGTGCCGGACGCGTCGAGGTCCATCACAGTGAAAAAACGCTCGGTGGTGAGGACGACCCGGCCGGCCAGCGGCTTGCCGGCACGGTCCTTGGCGACGACGGTCAGATTCTGGCGCTGACCCTCGCGAGCCGCGCCAATCAGCGTCCTGGCACGGACCGTTCCCGTGTCGTCAGTACCGGTGATCATGGCGCTGACCGACTGGTCTCCCGCCAACTTGTCCAGCGCCGCGGTCAGCGTGACCGTGGCAGTGGCATGCGCCGGCACCGTGACGTGGTCAGCGGAAAGGCTGAACAGCCTTTCCGGGACTGTGCCGTTGACCGCCAGATCAAGGTTGACCGGCGCGTCTCCGACGTTGGTGTACGTCACCTTCTGGACGTCGGTCTCTCCCGGCTCAAGGGGCCAAGCGTGCGAACCGGAGAAGGCACTGGCGGTCGCGAAGAGCGAGGTGTGGACGGCCGCCGACGCGTCCAGGCGACCAGCGCCCGCCTCGTACGGGGAGTACGACGGCGTGGCCTTGACGCTGCTGACCAGCGCCTCCTTCAACTGCAGGCCGGTCCAGTCCGGATGGGCGGCGGCCAGCAGTGCGGCAGCACCGGCGACATGCGGGGTCGCCATCGACGTGCCACTCATCGTGGTGTAGTAGCCCGAACCCCGGTTGTAGTGGGAGCGGGCGGCCAGGATGTCGACGCCGGGAGCGGTGATCTCGGGCTTCAGCCCCGAGTCGCCATCACGTGGGCCGGTGCTGGAGAAGTCGGCGAGCCGATCCGCGGAGTCCACAGCGCCGACGGTCAGCGCGGAGTCCGCAGCGCCGGGGCTCCCGATCGTGTGCGGGCCAGCGTTGCCCGCTGCGATCACGAACAACGCGCCCGTCTCGCGGCTGAGCCGGTCGACCGCCTGGCTCATGGGGTCGGTGTGGTCGCCGCCGCCGCCCAGGCTCATGCTGATGATCCTGGCTTTCTGGTCCCGGGCGGCCCACTCCATGCCCGCGATGATCCAGGACTCCTGGCCACTGCCCTCGCTGTTGAGTACCTTGCCGATGTTCAGGCGGACGCCGGGCGCCACGCCCCGCTCCTTGCCATCTGAGGCGCTGCCAGTGCCGGCGATCGTCGAGGCGACGTGAGAGCCATGGCCGTTGTAATCCAGGGCGTCCTGCTCGCCCGGGACGAAGCTGGCGCTGGTCTCGATCTGGTCCACGAGGTCGGGGTGTTCGGCGTCGACTCCGGTGTCGAGCACCGCGACCTTGACACCCTCGCCGGTGTTGCCCTGCGCCCAGACCTTGTCCGCGCCGATCTGCGCGGTGGAGTCTGCCAGGTCCGCCTTCACCTTGCCGTCGAGCCAGACCTTGGCGACACCGCCCGCGAAGGACGGGTTCGCCGACCTGGCTGCCGTACCGGCGCCTCCGGTCAGCGCCGACCAGAACGCTGAACCCTGCTTGCGGTTCTGCGTGACGGCCGCACTCTGGATGCTGTCCAGCCGGCGGACCACCGTCGAGCCTGCCACCTTCGGCTGCATCCGGGATCGGGCGGCAGCGTCGGTGTAGCTCACGATGAGCGGCAACCGGTTGGTGTGCGCGTCGTCGTACCCTTCGGCAATGAGCCGCGTCACATTGAAAAGCTGCTTGTCGAGCTTCCCGCCGCCAAGGTAAGGAAGGACAGCGTCGGGATAGACGTACGTCGCGCCGTCGATGACGGCACGGTGAAAGCTGGAGGTGGTGCCGTCCGCGCTTTCGAAAGACCGGACGACAGTGCCGTCGGCAGCGACGCCGATCGTCACCTTGTCGCCGGTGATCAGAGTGACGGTGTGTGTGCCGCCGCCAGTCGACGGTGGCGCGGTGCCAGCGGCTGTGGACACGGGACCGACCGGATCTGCGGATCCTGCGGCCGTGGCCGGTATGACCCCGAGTGCCAGGGCGGCGACCACGCCGAGCGAGATCACCCCGGGCCCGGGCCGGGGAATGTGAACCATGGGCAAGGAAGCTCCTCATGCGACGATCATGTTGCTAACGCGGGTGCAATTGCCCTATTGGATTTGGGAGTTGCCTGAGCCGCACCTGCCGATCGGCAGTTCCCGCATCCCGCGCCGCAGCGGCTTCAGCTCGAGAGGGCGAAGTGAGGGTTCAAGCTAGTTCACGACCTAACTGCATAGGCAAAAACTTGATCAAGATTGCCTTTTCCGTCAGACGCGCTGCCTGAACTGTCAATCTGAAATTCAATGAGCCTTTTCCAACCTCACGCTGACACGTGATGGAGGACGAGCACGGCCTGGACGATCGCGGTGATGCGGTTGGTACTGCAGCGGAGCTTCCGGGGGAGCCGCCAGCTCTTCAGCACCGCCATGGCCTGCTCCACCAAACAGCGGATCTTGGCGTGACTGCTGTTGTGCCGGCGCTTCCATCTCTTGAGCCGACGGCCTCGGAGCGGAACGCGGACGGGATGGCCAGCTCCCTGGTACGCCTTGTCCGCCCAGCACTTCAGCTTGGCCGCGGCGCGCCCATCGGTGATCCCGTGGGTCCGTGCGGCAGTCAGGTCGTGGACGGACCCGGGCAGGGCGGGGAACTCCCACAACAGCCGGCCGAACGGATCGGTGAGGACCTGGGCGTGCCTGCCGTTTCCCGCAGTAGTACGGGGTGTCGGCGGCGATTCGGTGGATCGGCAGGAGGGTGCCGCCCAGGATCACGAACGCCTTGGTCCGGATGGTCTTCATCGCCTCGGCCAGGGTCGGGGCGAGGGCGGCCAGGACGTCGTCTACCTCGCGTATATAGCGGCAAGCCGTCGCGATGCCGATGCGGAACCCGGCGGCGAGCTGAGCATCTGCCCCTCCCCTCGTAGCGGGGAGCCCGTGAGTGCAGGGGAAGTTGGGATTCATGGGGTCCAAGAAACAGCCGTACGACGCCGAGTTCCGTGAGGGCGCCGTTCGCATCGTGATCGAGACTGGGAAACCGGTCCCGGAGGTAGCCGAGGAACTCGGCATCAGCCCCGGCACCCTCCACAGCTGGGTCTCGCGCTGGCGCCGTAACGGAACGGCGTCGTCGGACCGGCCCGCGCAGACCGCGGCCGGCGGGCGGGTGCGCGAGGCCGAGCGCGTGGAACTGGAGCGGCCGCGGCATGAGATGAGCGAGAAGAACAAGCGCATCCGGAAGCTGGAGATGGAGCGCGATGTCCTCGAGCGATGCATGGTCCTCTGGGCGAAGTGACCGAGAACGCTCCGGAGGCGCTGGTCGCCTTCATCGGTAGCCAGAGGGCCGGGTACGGCGTCCCGCACCGGGTGGCCTGCCGGATGGCCGGCTCGATAGGAAGAGTCGGGGCGGCCGGCGACAACGCGGCCATGGAGTCATTCTTCAGCCTGCTGCAGAAGAACGTCCTCGACCGCCGGAGCTGGACCACTCGCGAGGAACTGCGGATCGCGATCGTGACCTGGATCGAGAGGACCTACCACCGGCGCCGCAGACAAGCCGCCCTCGGTTGGCTGACACCTGTCGAATTCGAGACCGTCATGACCACACCGGCCTTCCAGGCCGCGTGACCGAACCTGACCTGCCCCACCTCTCAGGTTCCAGTTCTGCTGGCTAACTGACGGCCTTCACGAAAGGCTGCCGGACATGCCCCGCGCCTACCCCGCTGAGTTCCGCGCCCGCGCCATCGCGTTGGTGCGGGCAGGAAATGAACAGAAGCAGACCGCCGTTGACCTCGGCATTCATCCGGTCACGTTGTCGAAGCAGTTGCCGCCACGGCCGACCGCGTTGGATCCGTACAAGCCGGTGATCGACGGGATGCTGCGGGCGGATCTGGATGCGCCGTGCAAGCAACTTCGGCGACGTGACCGTCCGGCTCGCGGGCGAGCTGCTGACCTGCTATTTGTTCTCCTTCCGTCTGTCCTACTCGGGCAAGGCCGTCCATCGCGTCTTTGCATCCTGCGGCCGATAGGCCTTCTTCGAAGGGCATGTGCATGCGCTTCGGACGCTGGCGGGTATGTGGGTGGCAACTCTTCCGCGATCTCGTGTTCCCGGTCAGGATGGTCGCTCCCGGCGAGGAGCTCAGATGGCCTGGCAGCCGGAGTTGGTACGAGGTGTCGATGCTGCAGGGAACCCAGCGGCATCGCCGGGTCACGCGTTGGTCGACGACTACCTGGAGTTCGTGGCGGCTCGCTGCCGGCCGAACACGCTGCTGGCCACCACCGACGACTTGAAGGTCTTCTTCCCAGCGGTGCCCAAGGAGCCGACAGATGTCGTCACCGCCGACGTCTTCGCGTTCATCACCGCGCAGAGGAAGCCGCGGCGAGGACCGAGGGTCGTCCGCCTCCAGGACGGTGAAGCGGGTCTGTCGGCACGGACCATCAAGCATCGCGGTGACCCCTGTGGCTGGGCACAATGAAGAACGCCGAGCTGACGCTGCGGGAGTTCGCCCTGCCGGTGGCAGCCGAAGACGCGGCGGTGACGTGTGTCGCCCAGCTCAAGCGCCGGTACGTCGAGGACCGGGAGGAACTGCTGGCGTTCTACGACTTCCCGGCCGAGCACTGGATCCACCTGCGGATCACGAACCCGATCTGGGTGTTGTACTTCTTCCACCGACCGGGGAGTAGCGGTGTTCAAGCTCGTCGAATCCGCCCAGGCCCGCTGGCGCGCAATCCGCGGAGCCCACCTCGTCGCCCCGGTCCGGACGGGCGCGAAGTTCGAGAACGGCATCCTCGTCGAACGAACAGAGGCCACAGCCGCCTGATCACACGGCACCCGAACCACAACTCTTGACAATTGCTCGTGACACATCGGTCGCTGCCGTAGACGCCATTCGACCGCTTTGAATCATGGCTGAATAGCCCCCCATGAGCACCTCTGCCTCAACGGGCATCCGATCTGCCCGCTAGACGTTCTCAGTACGTCATACCGCCGCATCGCGGGGTTCTATAGGCACGCCGACGCCATGCCTCCGGCTGAATATCCGGGATGCGAACGACGCCATTTCCGGCATCCCTGTGTGGCTGAAACAGATCGATGTCTAAATAATTCCGACCGGTTCGTCTACTCTCTGCATGGTCCCAAGCCCCCAAACGGGGGTTCGATGTGTCGTGAAAGGTTTCGCTTCTCGTGGCTGGCACCAGTGTCTGCAGGGTCATCAGGTCGGGACCACTGTGGTGAGCCGACCGGTAAGGAAGCCAGGACGTGACCCCGGTGCGAGCGCCGCCGTCGCCGGATGGGCCGTCACCCTGCTGGCCACCGCCGGTGTGGTGTGGGCCGTCGTCACCGCGGACGCCGAGTGGCACCGGGCCCTGACGGGAGCCTGCGCTGCGGCCGTCGTCCTGCTCATCGCCCGCGTACTGATCCTCACCCGGCGGCTGTCCGCCGAACGCGCGCACCGTGCCCGAGAGGCCGGGGTCGCCACCGCCCGGGGCACCGAGGTGGCGCATCTGGCCGCGGTACGCGTCCCGGCCATCGCCGAGCGACTGCACACCGGACAGCGACTGGAGGGTGTGCCGGGGCCGGTAGCGTCGCCGGAGGAGACCGGCGAGGAGTTCGCCCGGGCGCTGGATTCGGTCGTCGTGGCGCTCGGCTCGGACGCGGCCGTGCACCGCGAGCGTACCCTGCGCGACTCGGTGCAGGCCGCCTTCGAATCCGTGGCGCGCACCATGCATGTGATGGCGACCGTGCAGCAGCAGGTCCTGGACGAGGTGGAGCGCTCCATTGATGACCCCCGCCTGATGGCGGACGTGATGAAGGCCGACCACGCGGCCTCCCAGATGACCCGCAAGGCGCAGACACTTCTGGTGATGTGCGGAATCTGGCCCGCCCGTCGGGAGACCCGACCGGTCTCGCTCTACGACTGCGTACGGGGCGCCCAGTCCCGGATCGTGGAGTTCGGGCGGATCGAGGTGCACGGCGGACAGACCCTTTACGCGGTGCCGCCGGCGGTGGAGGGGCTGATGCACTCCGTCGCCGAACTGCTGGAGAACGCCACGGTGTTCTCACCGTCCAGCTCTCCCGTCGTCGTCAACGTGCGGGAGGTGGGCGCCGGTGCGGTCATCGAGATCGACGACGCCGGGCTCGGGATGCCGTCGGACGTCCTGCACCAGGCCCTCGGGCAGCTCCGCGACAACCTGGACCTGACCCGCCTGGGTGCGGTGCCCCGGCTCGGCCTGGCGTGTGTCGGGCGCTGGAGCCGGGAGCTGGGCTTCAGCGTGGAGCTGGGCGGAGCTTCGGCGTACGGCGGCACACGGGCGGTGATGTTCGTGCCGTTCCGGCTGCTGACCGAACCGCTGCCGAGACCCGCCGCACACCGCCGCCCGGCGGTCGAACCGGCCGAGCACGTCGGGCCCGTCGTGCCCGTCGTGCCCCTGGCAGACGCGCGCGACGACGCACCCGTAGCGGCCGGGCACACCGACGACGCACCCGAGCCAGCCGGCGCACCCGCCCCGGCGACGGCCGGTCTGCCCCGGCGGCACAGCCGGCGCGGCGCCGCCCGGGCCGCGACCGCCGCACGGAACTCGGCGCCCAACCCACAGCCCGATGCCGCGCCCGCCGAACCCTGGACGCCGGAGGCGGCACGCGCCTCGATCACCAGCGTGGTGTCCGGGACGCTGCGCGGCCGTGCGGCCGTCGACGCGGCCGTCGACGCGGACGGCGGCACCGACCCGGCACCGCCCCCGCACAGCGGACAGTCCCTGCCCAGCATCCCGACCGAGCACGCCGGAGGCCGACCGTGACCGGAACCATCACTCGACTCCCCGATCTGGGGTGGATGCTCCGCCCACTCACCGAGATTCCCGGCGTCCGGCACGCCGTGGTGGTGTCCGAGGACGGACTGCGTCTCGGGCACGCCTCCGCCGAGAACCTCTCGGGTCCGGTGGCCAGCCTGAGCGTCGCCGACGCCGAGTCGCTCTCGGCGGCCTGCGCGGCGATGACCATGACGGGCCGCTCCACCAGCGCGCTGCTGTTCGGGCGGGGTGCCGGGGCACGCCAGCTGATGCTGGAGACCGACCAGGGGTTTGTGCTGTTCACCCATGCCGGGGTGGGCGCCGACCTGGGGGTCGCCACCGATCTGAACGCCGACGTGGGCCTGGTGGCCCAGCAGATGCAGTTGCTGGTGGCGAAGATCGGCGCGCACCTGAGCAGCCTGCCCCGGGACGCGGCCGCCGCGACGTCATGACGGAGCGGCCTGAGGTACCGAGGGCCTCGGCGATCCGGCCGTATGTCATCACACGCGGCCGCGCGGAGTGCGAGGGCGAGCCGCTGGCCTGGGAATCCCTGGTGATGACGGCGGAGGCAGCGTTCCCCGCCGCCCTCCAGCCGGAGCACCGCGCCATCCTGGCGCACTGCGAGGGGCTCATCTCGGTCGCGGAGGTGGCCGCTCACCTCGGCCAGCCGCCGTCGGTCGCGCAGGTGCTGCTCTCCGATCTCTTCCGGTGGGGGCTGATCATGACCCGCCCACCCATCCCGCCGGCCGAACGCGCCGATGTGACCATGCTCAGAAAGGTCCTCAGTGGTCTCGAAAGCTCCCTCTGACACCCTGGCCGAGGCCGTTCCGCCGCCCGCCGGGGCCGGCGGGAAGTACCTCGACTCGAACGTGTCGGGCGCGGCGAAGATCCTGGTCGTCGGCCCGCTGGGAGTGGGCAAGACGACGCTGATCGGTACGGTGTCGGAGATCGAACCGCTCTCCACAGAGGCGCCGATGACCCAGGCGGGCGTCCGGGTCGACCCGGATGTGGACAGCGGCAAGAAAACCACCACGGTCGCCCTGGACTTCGGCAGGCTGACCATCGACGGCGACCTGGCCCTGTATCTGTTCGGTACGCCGGGCCAGCAGCGGTTCCTGCCGGCCTGGCAGGACCTGGCCAAGGGGGCACTCGGCGCGCTTGCACTGGTGGACGCCCGGGACCTGACGGCTTCTTTCGACGCTCTGGGCAATCTGGAGGACCTGGACCTACCCTTCGCGGTCGCCGTCAACGTCTTCCCACGCGGCCCTCGACACGACGCCGACGACATCCGTACGGCCCTCGATCTGCTGCCCGACACCCCGCTGGTGACCTGCGACGCACGGGACCGGGCTTCGTCGATCCGGGCGTTGATCACCCTGGTCCGCCACCTCATCCACGTCGCCACGGAGTCCTCATGAGCACGCCGCATCCCACGGCCGGGCCGGCCGTCAGCTGCCCTGTGACCGGTGCCCCCGGCACGGCGACCGCCCTGTACGGGCCCGGTCTCGACGGCAACACGATGCCCGCGCTGTACGAGGAACTGCGCACCACACACGGCCCGGTGGCACCGGTGTCCGTCGCTCCCAGCATCGACGCCTGGCTGGTCCTGGGCCACCGCGAACTGCTCCAGCTCACCCGCGAGGAACAAAACTTCTCACACGACCCGCGCCAGTGGAGCCAGCTGCGCGAAGGCCGGGTGCCGGCCAACTCGCCAATCCTGCCGATAGTCGGCTGGCGCCCCGCGCTTCTCTTCGCGGACGGGCAGCAACACCGCAGGATGCGCAACGCCGTCTCCGACGCGCTGGCCGGGATCAACGGACACGAGCTGCGCCGCATCGTCCGGGCCACCGCCGAGGCGCTGATCGCCGGATTCGCGGCGAACGGCGAGGCCGATCTCGTCGCCGCGTACGCGCGTACGCTGCCGATGCGGGTGATCGCCGAGCTGCTCGGGCTGGACGACCGGACCAGCCGGGAACTGGTGGAGGCGGTGGCGGGCCTCGTGTCCGCCACCAGCGGGGCGGTGGACGCCAGCCGCAGGATGGGCGCCATTCTGCAGGGGCTGATCGTGGAGAAGCGCCGGGTGAAGGGCGACGACATCGTCTCGGCGCTGCTGTACCACCCGGCGCGGCTCACCGATGAGGAGGTGCTGCACAACCTGGTGGTGATGTTCGTCGCAGGCAACCAGACCACGGTGAACTGGATCGCCACGGCGCTGCGCATCCTGCTCTGCGACCCTGCGCTGCGCTCCTCGCTGAGCGGCGGCCACCTCAGCGTGGACGACGCGCTCGACCTGGTCCTGTGGCGCTTCCCGCCCACCCAGAACTTCCCGGCCCGCTACGCCACCCGCGACATGAGGTTCGGCGGCCAGGACATTCGGGCGGGCGACATGCTGATCCTGGGGCTGGCCGCGGCCAACGCGGATCCGGAGGTCCTGCCGGCCGACGGCACCCCGGTGGTCGGCAACCGCTCCCATGTGGCGTTCGGCGCGGGCCCGCACACCTGTCCCGCCCAGGACCCGGCCCGGCTGATCACCCGGACCGCGGTCGACACGATCCGCCACCGCCTGCCCGACCTGGAACTGGCAGTCTCAGAGAGCGAGTTGGAGTGGATCAAGTCGCCCTGGAGCAAGGGACTGGGCACGCTGCCCGTGCGCTTCACCTCGCCGCAGTGGTCGCAGGGCCTGGTGCCCCCTCAGGTGGACGAGGCACCCGCCCCCGCGTGGCTGCACCGGAACGCGGTTCAGCCACAGGCCCGGCCGAACTGACCCGTTCGGAGTCCGCTCTTCCTCGGCTTGTCTCTCCTCCCCTCCGCAGACCTGGAGTCCTGTTGAACGCGTCACCGGTGAACTCCGCGGGCGACCGTCCGCATCGCCTGGACCCGGGGGGAGGTTGCCCGCACGCGGCCAACGCCCGCCTGCTGGCCCGGGGGACGGTCACCCCGGTGGTCCTCCCCGGCGAGGTGCAGGGAGTGGTGGTGCTGGGCCACGACGCGCTGAAGGAGTTCCTCGTACACCCCGACGTCGCCAAACACCCAGGGCACTTCACGGCGCTCCAAGCCGGGGAGATAGCCGATGGCTGGCCGCTGAAGACGTTCGCCACGGTGCAGGGGATGACGACCGCGGACGGCGCCGACCACCGGCGGCTGCGGTCGCTGACGAGCAAGGCGTTCACGGCCCGCCGGGTCGAGGAACTGCGGCCGTACGTAGTGGAGCTGACGTCTCGTCTGCTGGACGGCCTGGAGGCGGCCGCCACCGAGGACGGCGTCGTCGATCTGCGCACCCACTTCGCGCTGCCGCTGCCGATGGGCGTCATCTGCGAACTGCTGGGCGTGGACGAGTCCCACCACGACCGGCTGCACCACCTTTCCAACCAGATCGTGGCCACGAACATCAGTCCGGCCGAGGCGATGGCGGCCAACCAGGAGATGGCGAAGGTGCTGAGCGCGGTCGCGGCTGCTCGGACGGCCAATCCGGGGGACGACCTCACCAGCGCGATGATCGCTGCCCGTGAGGAGAGCGGCGACCGCTTCAGTCCGCATGAGCTGATCGGTACGCTGATGCTGACCGTCATCGCGGGGCACGAGACGACGCTGAACCTGATCACGAACGCCGTACGCGCGCTGTGTGCCCATCGGGACCAGCTCGAACTGGTCCTCTCCGGCGGGGCGAGCTGGGCGGACGTGGTGGAAGAGACCCTGCGCTGGGACAGTCCGGTCAGCTACTTCCCGTTCCGCTACCCGACCCGCGATCTGCGCCTGGACGGCACCGTGATCCCCCAAGGCACCCCGGTCCTCGCGGGGTACTCGGCGGCCGGCCGCGACACGCGGGCCTACGGCCCGGACGCGGAACACTTCGACATCACCCGCACCGGCAAGTCCCGCCATCTCTCCCTGGGACACGGCGCGCACTACTGCATGGGCGCACCCCTGGCGCGTCTGGAGAGCACCACGGCCCTGGAACAGCTCTTCACCCGATTCCCGGCCCTGGACCTCGCGATCCCGGAGCCGGAACTGCCGCGCCATCCCTCGTTCGTAGGGAACGGCGTGCAGAAGTTGCCGGTGCGGCTGCAGGGGTGAGGGAGCACCGCTTCCGGCCCGCAGGATTCGGCATGCCGCCCAGCATGGCCGTCAGGTCGCCCCTACTGAGCCTCCGGCACCTTGATTTCGGCTGGTCACGGGCCCTGGCGTGATGGTGGGTGGGGTTGTTCGGCCTGGTGGTGGGGCGGTGTCCACCATGAGGCAGATCCCCGGGAGTGGACACCGGGTTTCATGCGACGAGTGACAGCGTATTGCCAGCCTCGAAGAGACGCCCGAGCCCTGACCGGAACCGGCTGCGGAATCGTTCAGGCCGCGAAACCGACGTTGGTCACGTACTCGTACTGCCCCACTTGGAACCGAGGCCGATGACCTGCTCCACCCACGCGTCGCCCAGCTCCTGGTCCGCGCTGGCCACCCATAACTCACCAGCAGAAGCAGTACGTTCCTTCAGCGGATCCGGCACGAAACCTTCAGCATGTCCCTCACACTCACAGCACGCTCCAGTTCAACCAGCAACTCGCCCAACTGAAAAACTCGCGACGAAAACCAATGAAAACCAAATGCCGAACATCAGCCAGTGGCTCCAAACCTGATAACCACAGGCACGCCCAGTTGCGGGAGAAGTAACGCACCACTTCTCCCGCAACCAACCCGACCGGTTTCTATCACACCCTGCGTGCATGTTTCTGACGACAGAACAGCCATCGTCGTCAAAATCGAACGACTCAGCGGTCAGTCAGAAACCGAAGAGCCCTCTTCATCGAACCTGCCGACCGCCTTCCAATTCTTCCTGGACCAGAACGCGATCCCCGGTCAGAGTACTGAAGAACCCTAGAGGTTGTCCCGTATGAGATGTCGGTTATCCGGTGAGGGCCATGTTGTGGAGCCTGGCGATGCCGAGCATGGCCTGATGAACGCCGTTGCCCTTCAGTCGGCAGTCCCGCAGGATTTTCCAGTTCTTCAGTCGGGACAGGGCGTGCTCCACCCGGGCTCGCGCCCGGCGGTGGACGGCATTCTCCGCCTCCTGCTGTGGGCTCAGGTGCGTCTGACCTCGCCGTCTGCGGTGCGGGATGAGCAGGCCGGTGCCCTGGTAGCCGCCGTCGGCGATGGTCGGTGCACCCCGACAGGCCCGGTCGACGCCGGATTCGGTGAACGCCCGGCAGTCGTTGCGGCTGCCCGGCAGCGGCAGGCCTACCGCCACCACCAGGCGGCTGTTCGCGTCGATGACAACCTGCAGGTTCGTCGAGTACCGGTAGTTCTTGCTGGAAGCGGCGACAGCACGGTCGCGCGTAGGTACCAGGGTGCCGTCGACGATGTACACGGTGTCCTTGCGCGGCCGACGCGCCGGCGAGATCGCCAGCAGAGGTGCGAGGTGGTCCAGGATTCTGTCGGCCGCGGACTTCGACACCCCGAACAACGGCGCCACCTGCCGCAACGTGAGGTTCGTACGCCAATACGTCGCCACCAGCAGCACCCGGTCCTCCAGCGACAGCCGCCAGGGCCAGCCACGCTGCACGTCGCCACCACGGCGCCGCACCAACGCGACCAACCTGCCGAACTGCACCTCGCTCAGACCCGAGAACGGCTCGATCCACTTCGGATCACCTGCTGAGATCACCCCACCCATGCCCAGCCAACGCACCAACCGCCTCACCGGTTACGGGACAACCTCTAGACAGCTGAGCCCGAGCATGCAAGATCCCCGACTGAGTCAATCCATGTTACCGGCATTAAATCCTAGTACCGATGGAAGATGTACGGATACCAGCTATCACTGCTCGGCGAGACATAAAAATAGTCACTGGCTTTATAGTTGCCCGCATCGTCATACCAGTTGACTTGCATATCGCCCTTCCACCACCACGACTCGACGTCGTAAGCATTCATGCACCACTCCTCCGGATTTCCGTTGGCCTGGTACAACTTGAACGGCTGGATGAGATACTCGTCGTTCTGGTTATGACCGATGAGAACTGCGGATCTGTAATAATAGGTCCTTGCCGCGCATACACTGACCTGCTGGCCGTTCGTGGGACCGTTGGCCGAAGCACTGCCAGCTCCGGTCAACATGCCAACAATGGCGAGCACAGAGGCTGCTGCACTCAGCATAAATTTCCGCCGCAACGTCATAGAATACTTGACTCCTTCACAACAGCTACGCCTGGTCAGATCGTTACGGCTGACCATCTTCGGAGTCAAGTCGGGAACTAAGGAAAAGCCGTTCATACAGAAGCGCTGCCCGAGAATGCAGTTGATCCGTATTCCAGGTTTAGCCTCGATCGTTCATGAGTCCTCGTCGGTTTGCTGACGGGGACTCTGCGTTTGTGTGGTGCGGTCTTTTCGGGGCTGGGGCAGGGCGAGAGCCCGGCTCTCGCGTCGGATGGGCGCCGGGTGGGTCGTCGGGACGGTCGATGTGGCTGGTCAGCCAGGGTTTGGCAGGGAGTGGAGCCTGCCGATCGCGTGGGTGATGACGTTGCTCCAGGGCCATCGGGCGGGCAGGCGGATCCAGCGGCGACGGCCGGTGGTGATGAGCTGCGCTGCGGCGGAGAACAGCCGCAGCCGGAGCTTCTTGACCTCCCAGCGGCGGGCCTCGCCGGTCAGGGCGAGCATCGGCATCCAGGCGAGGACGTCGAGCGCGAGGGAGACGATCTCCAGCCAGACCCGGTTCTGCGCGGTGTCGTGCAGGGGGAGGTTGCGCAGGCCGGTGGCGCGGGCGCCTCGGATGCGGTCCTCGCAGCGGGCCCGTCTGCGGTGACGCAGCTCGAGGTCGGCGAGCTGGCCGCCTTTGGTGTTGGTCGCGAAGCAGGATGCACGCGAGCACCCCGTCGGGAAACAGAACAAACCTAACCTCGCGACAGCCACCACAGGCAGCAAAGCTGTATAAATGCCAAGCTTAGCTCAGCATTGAGGCCGACGTCCGCCAGGGCGTCGACGATGGCTTGGTGGACGATGGCGTATTGGCGAAAAGGAGCCGGTTGTCGGCGGTCTCCTCTGCTTAGAGAAGACCCCGTTGGAGGGCGAAGGCCACGGCATGCACCCTGTTACGCAGATCGCATCTTGTTATCACTTGATGAATGATGTTCTTGACGGTCCGCTCTGAATAGTGCAAGGCTGCCGCAATTTCTGAAGTATTGAACCCGGCCGCAAGCTGTCGCAGCACTGCGATCTCCCGAGCCGTAAGGGCGGCGGGTGTGTCGCCTTCATGCGAGTCCTGGTCTTTCCACCGCTGATCCCGGATTTGTTCGAGCAGACACCTCACCAGGGGCTGCGGCAGCGAGGCTCCACCGCGGGCTACAGCACTAAGCGCCCTGTCGATGTCTGTGAGTGTTACCCGTCTCCGGGGCACGAAAGCGGTAAGGCCGAGCTCCACGGCTCGGGCGAGTTGACTTGGAGTGGGACTGTTTGCGATGAGTACCAGCCGGGGAGGCTGGCCAGCGGACTCCTGTGCGTACTGTTCTGCCCTGGTGAAAATCTTGTCCGTAATCTCTGTGGCGATGATGAGCAGGATATCTGGACGTTCGACCGTGTCTGGCGTAAGCACATCCACATAGGCATGAGCTGTCAGGTAGGCAGTGACCCCTTCCTCGGTCAGTGGGTCTTCTGTCAGTACGATCACTTGTGTTTGGCGCGGCAGGCTGGAACCGCTCATCGAGAACACCTCTCCAAGTTCTTGAAGTTCTCGTTTCGAGAATATGCACGCCGAGATGCCGAAATTGGAAAAGTGAGTCTCGGGTCTCTTGGTCTTGTCAGGTCGTTGCGAATCTTCGCCATCCCGGGAAACCGATGGCGGCGTGCGCGCCTCCCCCATAGCGGCAAATCGGCCATAGTGCGTCACATGTGGGCGGTGGTCGACCGTCAGGGCGATGCCGATGGGGCTGGTTTTGGATCACGACTCGGGTGCGATTGGGGGTGATCACTGCTCGATCGGGGCGATCTTGATCGTCGCGGCTTCCCTCTGCTGCGCCGCAAGGCGTGGTATTGAAGTCGCCTTCAATATAGAAGCCGGCTGCTACAGTGTCAAATATGGACAATGATCACAGGGGCCTGGACAAAGAGCTTCCCCAGCCGGTGGAGTTCGGCCTCACCCTGAAGCGAGCCCTGCACCTGTTCACGATGCGGACCGATGAGGCCCTACGGCCAATCGATCTCAACCTCGGCCTATGGTCGGTGTTGCGCGAGTTGTCCCGCATGCCGGGAGCCTCAGCGTCAGAACTAGCCAGGGCTTCGTTCCATGCACCACAGACTCTGGGATCTCTGCTGCACCGACTGGAATCGCTGGGACTAGTGGTGCGCACCACCGGGCGCGGCCGGATCATTGAGAACCACTTGACAGAAGCGGGTCGGGAGGTTGTCAAGCAGGCGAACGCAACTGTCGAATGCATCATCAGCGAAGCCCTGAGCGTGTTCACCAAGGCAGACCGGGAGACCTTCGAGCGGTTGGCCACCAGTCTCGTGGCTGCTCTAAGCCGCCCTTGAAAGCGCACGGCTACGGGAAGTAGCACCGACATATAACCTACAACGTGTCAAAAGCCCTGACGGTCAGCGACTGAGCCGCGTGGGGCTGAGGTGACGGCCGACATGCGGACGCAGCGGTCGGCATTCCTCACCGACCAAGCCATGGCAGCCCTCGCCGACCGCGACCCGGCGCAACCCTCGCGCCGCCCCTGACGCTTGCCCTGACCGCTCCCGCCCGCGCACTGCGCCAAGCCCACCAGGACCTCACCTCAGCCTCACCTCACCAC
>NZ_VJZD01000076.1 GCF_009377175.1 Streptomyces adustus | reverse complement strand
GTCCGGGGGCCGGACCGGTTTCACGCGGGGGCCTCCGGGCCGAGGTGCGCGTCGAGCGCGGTCCGCAGCACCGGCGTGAAGTCATCGGACCCGGTGGCGAGTTGGAGGCTGCCCCAGCTCCAGAGCTGGGCGACGCCGTGCAGGTTCGCCCACAGGGCGCCCGCCACCGTCGGTGCGTGCGCGTCCGGCCGGACCCGGCCGACCAGGTCCACCAGCACGCCGAAGAGCGGCAGACTGGTGTCCCGCAGCCCCAGATGCCCGCTCTCCAGCAGATCGTGACGGAACATCAGCTCGTACATCCCCTGGTTGCCGAGGGCGAACCCCAGGTAGACCCGGCCGAGCTCCGTGAGCTGCGCCCGCGCGTCGGCGACCGGCTCTTTCCCGGCTGCGTCGACCTCCCCGAGGGCCGCCGTCGTCCTGTCCGCGAGCTCGGCGAAGCCGCGGCGCGCGATGGCCGACAGCAGCTCCAGATGGGTGGGGAAGTGGCGGCGCGGGGCGCCGTGCGAGACACCGGCCCGGCGGGCGATCTCGCGCAGGGTGAGCGCCTGGACGCCTTCGTCGGCGACGAGCTCGACGCCGACGTCGACCAGGCGGTCGCGCAGCCCCGCGGAGGGTTCCGTCATAGACATAGACACTGTCTACCAGAGGTCGGTAGACAGTGTCTATCATCGATGTCGGCGAGCTCGCCGGGTCCGGGAATTCCCGCACCGGAGAGTTCCGTTGTTCCTGTCATGACTCAGGACGCGACGCAGGACGCACTTCTGAAGCTGCTCTCCGAGGGCAACGGCGGGGTGCTGGTCACCCTCAAGCGCGACGGCCGCCCCCAGCTGTCGAACGTCAACCACGCCTACTACCCCGACGAGCGGACCGTCCGGGTCTCGCTCACCGACGACCGGGCCAAGACCCGCAATCTGCGCCGGGACCCGCGCGCCTCGTACCACGTGACCAGCGGCGACCGCTGGGCCTACACCGTCGCCGAGGGCACGGCCGAGCTGTCGCCCGTGGCGCAGGACCCCCACGACGACACGGTGGAGGAGCTCGTCCGCCTCTACCGTGACGTGAACGGCGAGCACCCCGACTGGGACGATTACCGGGCCGCCATGGTGCGCGACGGCCGGCTGGTGCTGCGGCTGCGGGTCGAGCGGGCCTACGGGATTCCCCGGGCATAGGCCCGCGCGCGGCCGTAAATCGGTCAGGCCGTCACCGACTCCGACTCCGACTCCGACGCCGTCTCCGGCTGTGACGTCCGTGCCGCCGGGCGTATGCCGAGCAGCTCCGCCGGTACCCGGTGGGTCTCGCGGGCCGTCAGGGCGGCGATCACCGGCGGGACGCAGAGGGCGGCGGTGAACAGGCCCACCGACGACCAGTCGTCGCCGTCCGGTCCGGCGATCTGCGCGGCGAAGGTGACCGCGAACCCGGCCACGGCGAAGCCGATCTGGGTGCCGATCGCCATGCCGGACAGGCGGACCCGGGTGGAGAACATCTCGCCGTAGAAGGAGGGCCACACGCCGTTCGCGGCGCTGTAGACGACTCCGAAGGCGAGGATGCCCAGCAGCAGGATCAGCGGGTAGGAGCCCGTGGAGATCGCCCACAGGTAGAGGAACATCGTCACCGCGCTGCCGACGGCGCCGACGAGGTACACCGGGCGGCGGCCGATCCGGTCGGACAGCGTGGCCCACAGCGGGATCGCGGCCAGCGCGACGAGGTTGGCGAGCGCGCCCACCCACAGCATGGCGGAGCGGCTGATCCCGACCGCGTCGCTGGTCGCGTACGCCAGCGCCCACACCGTGAAGATGGTGCTGACCGAGGCGATCAGCGCGCCCGCGATCACCCGCAGCACGTCCGCCCGGTGCTCGCGCATCAGCACCGCCAGCGGCAGCTTCGCGACGCCCTCCTCGGCGGCCTGCCGGGTGAAGGCCGGTGTCTCCTCGAGCCGGCGCCGGATGACGAAGCCGACGACGGCGACCGCGACGCTCAGCCAGAACGGCAGCCGCCAGCCCCAGGACAGCAGCTGGTCCTCGGGCAGCGCGGCGACCGGGATGAAGACGAGGGTGGCGATCAGCTGTCCGCCCTGGGTGCCGCCGAGGGTGAAGCTGGTGAAGAAGCCCCGCCGTCCCGGCGGCGCGTGTTCCAGCGTCATCGAACTGGCGCTGGCCTGCTCGCCCGCCGCCGAGATCCCCTGGAGCACCCGGCACAGCACCAGCAGGACGGGGGCGAGGGTGCCGACCTGGGCGCGGGTGGGCAGACAGCCGATGAGGAAGGTCGACAGGCCCATCAGCAGCAGGGTGAAGACCATGATCTTCTTGCGGCCGAGCCGGTCGCCGAAGTGGCCGAGGAAGAGCGCGCCGACCGGCCGGGCGGCGTAGGCGACACCGAAGGTGGCCAGGGACAGGAGGGTGGCGGTCGCCGGGTCGGACTCGTCGAAGAAGACCTTCGGGAAGATCAGCGCGGCCGCGCTGCCGTAGATGAAGAAGTCGTAGTACTCCAGGGCGCTGCCGATCCAGGCGGCTGCCGCCGCCTTCGTCGGCTGGCCGACGGGCGCGCTCGGGTCGCTGGGTGCGACGGGGACGGACACGGCTTGCTCCTTCGGGGGGCCTCCACCGTGGGGTGGAGTGGGCGACGGGGGAGAAGTGCCGGTTCCCTGGGGTGACGGGTCGGCTGCACCGGGCGCTACCCGGTTAATTAACCCACTGGATAGTTAGTAGCGGTTGGCTACGGATGTTGCTGCCGCGTTTCCCGGGTGTCAAGAGGTCGTGCCGAAGGAACTCGGTCGGTCGACTCGGTCGGCCGCCCGGCGCTCAGTCCGTCGTGCGGTCCGCGGTCAGGTAGGCGATCACCATGTCGCCGAGCATCGCCCGGTAGTGCTCGCGCCGGGCCGGGTCGACCAGGTCGCGGCCGAACAGGGCGCCGAAGGTGTGCCGGTTTGCGACCCGGAAGAAGCAGAAGGAGCTGATCATGGCGTGCAGGTCGACGGCGTCCACGTCGGCCGTGAACAGGCCGGACTCCTGCCCCGAGGCCAGGATGCGGCGGATCACCTCCAGGGCCGGCGAGCCGATCTTCGCGAGCCGCTCCGAGGCCGCGATGTGCTCGGCCCCGTGGATGTTCTCGATGCTGACCAGGCGGATGAAGTCCGGGTGCTGCTCGTGGTGGTCGAGGGTGAGCTCGGCCAGCCGCCGGATGGCCGCCACCGGGTCCAGGTGCTCGACGTCCAGCTTCTGCTCGGCCTCCCGGATCACTCCGTAGGCCCGCTCCAGGACGGCCGTGAACAGCTGGTCCTTGCCGCCGAAGTAGTAATAGATCATCCGCTTGGTGGTACGGGTGCGGGCGGCGATCTCGTCGACGCGGGCTCCGTCGTAGCCGGCCCGCGCGAACTCCTGGGTGGCGACGTCGAGGATCTCGGCCTGGGTCCGGGCGGCGTCACGGATGCGCCCGTTGGGTCGTGCCGGTTCGTCGACGCTGGTCATCGGGTTCCTTCGGGCGTAGGGCCAGTGCCGGTGATTCTAGAAGCAGTCCCCGGCGCCGCCTCAGGGGTCTTCCCGGGATCTCCTCCGGCTGATATAGGTAACGTACTAGTTCGTACATTAGCGTCAGCTTCTCGTGACCCGCAGCCGTTCAGGAGGTCCGCCGTGACCAAGGATTCCAAGGACTCGAAGGACTCGTATCTCGTCGGACTGATCGGTTCCGGCATCGGCCCCTCGCTCAGCCCCGCCCTGCACGAGCGCGAGGCCGACCGGCAGGGACTGCGCTACCTGTACCGGCTGATCGACATCGACACCCTGGGGGCGCCCCCCGAGGCGGTGGGCGAGCTGCTGCGCGCGGCCCGCGACCTGGGCTTCGACGGGCTGAACATCACCCACCCGTGCAAGCAGCTCGTCATCCCCCACCTCGACGCGCTCGCCCCGCAGGCCGAGGCGCTCGGCGCGGTCAACACCGTCGTCTTCGAGGACGGCCGCGCGGTGGGCCACAACACCGACGTCACCGGCTTCGCCGCGTCCTTCGCGCGCGGACTGCCCGACGTCGCGCTGGAGCGGGTCGTACAGCTGGGCGCCGGGGGCGCGGGCGCCGCCGTCGCGCACGCCACCCTCACCCTCGGCGCCGGACGGGTCACGGTCGTCGACGCCCTGCCCGAGCGGTCGGCCGCCCTCGCCGACTCCCTCGACCGCCACTTCGGCCCCGGCCGGGCCGTCTCCGCCACCCCGGACCGGCTGCCGGACCTGCTCGCCCGGGCCGACGGCGTCGTCCACGCGACCCCCACCGGCATGGCCGCCCACCCCGGTCTGCCCTTTCCCGCCGCGCTCCTGCGCCCCGGCTTCTGGGTGGCCGAGGTGGTCTACCGCCCGGTGGACACCGAGTTGCTGCGCACCGCCCGCGCGCTCGGCTGCCAGACCCTCGACGGGGCCGGGATGGCCGCCTTCCAGGCCGTGGACGCCTTCCGGCTGTTCACCGGACGGGAACCCGACAGCGCGCGGATGCTCGCGGACATCGCGGAACTGGCCGGAGCCGGAGCGGACGCCCTGTCCGGTGCCGGTGCCGGTGCCGGTGCCGGTTCGGGTCCGGGTGTCGGTGTCGCGATCGGCGCGAACCCGGCGGCCGTGCGGACCGCGAGCGTGCGGCTCCCCAAGTAGACAGCAGAGGGAGGTACCGCCGTGCGTACGTCCATAGCCACCGTCTCCCTCAGCGGATCCCTCACCGAGAAGCTCACGGCCGCCGCCCGCGCCGGCTTCGACGGCGTCGAGATCTTCGAGAACGACCTGCTCGCCAGCCCCCTCACCCCCGAGGAGATCCGCACCCGCTGCGCCGACCTCGGCCTCACCGTCGACCTCTACCAGCCGATGCGCGACATCGAGGGCGTGCCCGAGGACGAGTTCGCCCGCAATCTGCGCCGTGCCCGGCACAAGTTCGAGCTGATGCGCAGGCTCGGCACCGACACGGTCCTCGTCTGCTCCAGTGTCTCGCCCCGCGCCGAGGACGACGACGACCTCGCCGCCGCCCAGCTCGGCCGACTCGCCGACCTCGCCCAGGACTTCGGCGTCCGCGTCGCCTACGAGGCGCTCGCCTGGGGACGGCACGTCAGCACGTACGACCATGCCTGGCGCATCGTCGAGGCGGCCGGGCACCCGGCCCTGGGGACCTGTCTGGACAGCTTCCACATCCTGTCCCGGGGCTCCGATCCGAAGGGCATCGAGAGCATCCCCGGCGAGAAGATCTTCTTCCTCCAGCTCGCCGACGCCCCGCTCCTGGCCATGGACGTCCTGCAATGGAGCCGTCATTACCGCTGCTTCCCGGGCCAGGGCGGCTTCGACGTCGCCGGGCTCGTCCGGCACGTCCTGCGCACCGGCTACGACGGCCCGCTCTCGCTGGAGGTCTTCAACGACGTCTTCCGGCAGGCCGACGCGGGCCCGACGGCGGTGGACGCCCAGCGCTCCCTGCGGGTCCTCCAGGAGTCCGTCGGGCTGAGCACCCCGCCCGCCCCGGTCGTGCCCACCGGGGTCGCGTTCGCCGAACTGCTCACCCCGGACGCCGAACCGGTCGCGGCGCTGCTCGGCGCCCTCGGTTTCGCGCGCACCGCCCGGCATCGCGGCAAACCCGTCGACCTGTGGCAGCAGGGCGAGGCCCGTCTCCTGGTCAACACCGGGCCGGCCGTCCGCCGCGACGGCACCGTGCTCGCCGCGATCGGCCTGGAGTCGCCCGACCCGGCCGGTGCCGCCCGGCGCGCCGAGGCCCTGCTCGCGCCCGTGCTGCCCCGCCGCCGCGGCCCGCACGACGCCCCGCTCGACGCGGTCGCCGCCCCGGACGGCACGGAGTTGTTCTTCTGCGCGACCGGGCGTCCCGAACTGCCTGACTGGCGGGCCGACTTCGCGGACACCGGAGAGCGGGCGACGGGTATCGGCGTCACCCGCGTCGATCACCTCGCCCTCACCCAGCCCTGGCACCACTTCGACGAGGCGGCCCTCTTCCACCGCAGCGTCCTCGGCCTCCGGGCACAGGACAGCGTCGACGTCGCCGACCCCTACGGCCTCTTCCGCAGCCGCGCCGTCACCAGCCCCGACGGCAGCGTCCGTATCGCCCTCGCCGTGGGACCGGCCCCCGCGCGGGACGAGGCCCGCGCCCAGCACATCGCGCTGGCCACCCCCGACCTGGTCGCCGGCGCCCGCCGCTTCCGCGCGGCCGGCGGCCGCCTGCTGCCCGTCCCCGCGAACTACTACGAGGACCTGGCCGCCCGGTACGACCTGTCCGACGAGGACCTCGACACCTATCGCGAGCTGGGCATCCTCTACGACCGCGACGAGCACGGCGTGTTCCGCCACTGCTACACCCACACCGTAGGACGCGTCTTCTTCGAACTGGTCCAGCGCGACGGCGGCTACCGCGGTTACGGAGCCCAGAACGCCCCGGTGCGGCTGGCCGCGCAGCACGCGGCACGGCGGCTCACTGGCGGCTGACGGTCCGGCTCACCCCGGCGAACACCGTGGTGGCCAGCACCCAGCCGGCGATGACCAGGGCGTACGACAGCGTCTGGTACCAGCCGTCCGGTGCGAACGCGTCCTCCTGCCCGAAGGAGATCACCGGGAGCAGCAGGTCGAGCGTGTAGAACACCGGGCTGAAGTGCGGCGCCTCGGACGCCTTGAGCGGGCGCGGATGGTGCAGTCCGTACGCGAGGGAGCCGGCCGCCAGCAGCGACAGCAGCCATACGGCGGCGCGCAGCGGGTGGAAGCCGTAGCCCACGGTGGCGTCCTGGACGTACCCCCACAGCCGGCCGTGGAAGGCGCGGGTGCCGCGCAGGCGGCGCTGCTTGGCGAGCTGTACGAGCCGGGCCGCGTGGTCGTCGCCGAGGCGGCGGTAGGCGGCCGTCAACTGCTCGTAGGCGTGGGGGACATAGCCGTCCGCGTCGCGCTCCAGCAGGGGCAGCCGGCGCTCGGCCGGTTCGTGCGGGGTGAGGGCGCCGTAGGTGAGATTGTTCAGGAGCACCTCGCCCGGCACGGATTCCGGTTCGAAGCTCAGGACCTCGATGTGGGAGCGGCGCAGATGGAGGATGCCCTCGATCGGCGCGCACCGGTGGAGCCACAGTTCCCCGATGGCACAGCTGCTGGCCCGCAGGGCGGTGCCGCCCGGGGTGGCCAGGTCGGCCCGGGTCAGGTCGACGCGGCCGACGATACGGGCGCCGCGCAGGTCCACCGTGCCGCGGGCGCGCAGCCGTCTGGCCCGGATGTCGGCGTGGACGTCCAGCGTCTGCGCGCTCAGGGCGGTGCCGCCGGGGTTGTCGAACACGGCGCCTTCGAGGGTGACCGATCCGTCGACCTTGGCGCCGTCGAGGTGGGCTCCGCCCCGGACGTGCAGTCCGGGGGCCCACAGATCGTCCCCGATCACCGACTGGTTGAGCTGGAGCACCGGTTCCGTGCCCTCCCGCGCGGCGAGTTCGGCCCGCTCCAGGAACAGGGCCGCCGCTATCTGGGCACCGCCCAGGCGCAGCGGTCCGTGCAGCCGGCAGTCCGTCAGCCGCAGCACACCGTCGACGCGGGTACTGCCCAGGCTCAGTCCGGGCAGGACCGAGCCGCGCAGGCTGAGCTGGCGCAGCCGGCTGCCGTAGAGGTCGGGGACCTCGGCGAAGTGGCAGTGGGTGAGCCGCACCGGGTGGTCGATCACCGCGTACGTCAGGTTCAGCGCCCCGGTGATCCGGGCGCCGGAGACCTTGAGGGACGGTATCTCCCCCTCCTCCCGCGGCGCGCGGACCAGCAGTGCCTTGAGGGCCGCGGCCCGCAGGGTGCGTTCCGGTCCCCAGCCGTCCCCGTTCGCCGCGTCCTCGTCCGGCGTGGCCCGGAAGTCCACCGGCTCGCCGCGGGCGAACGCCTGCCACACCCGTCGTTCCGCCGCGGTCAGTTCACTGGTCTCCATCAGCGGGGACTCTGACGTGCCGACTGCCGGGTGTCAACCAACTACGGTACGGGCCCGGCCCGTTCACCGAACGGACCGGGCCCGCGGGCATCCGCAGGGGCCGGCTGCGGCACTCCGCCGCAGGCGGACCTACTTCGCCGACTCGACCGCGTGGCCGCCGAACTGGTTGCGCAGCGCGGCGATCATCTTCATCTGCGGCGAGTCCTCCTGGCGGGAGGCGAACCGGGCGAACAGCGACGCCGTGATCGCGGGCAGCGGCACCGCGTTGTCGATGGCCGCCTCGACGGTCCAGCGGCCCTCGCCGGAGTCCTCCGCGTAGCCGCGCAGCTTCTCGAGGTGCTCGTCCTCGTCGAGCGCGTTCACCGCGAGGTCCAGCAGCCAGGAGCGGATGACCGTGCCGTCCTGCCAGGAGCGGAAGACCTCGCGCACGTCCGTGACGGAGTCGACCTTCTCCAGCAGCTCCCAGCCCTCGGCGTAGGCCTGCATCATGGCGTACTCGATGCCGTTGTGGACCATCTTGGAGAAGTGGCCGGCGCCCACCTTGCCCGCGTGGACATAGCCGTACGGGCCCTCGGGCTTGAGCGCCTCGAAGATCGGCTGGAGCCGGTCCACGTGCTCCTTCTCGCCGCCGACCATCAGGGCGTAGCCGTTCTCCAGGCCCCACACGCCGCCGGAGACGCCCGCGTCGACGAAACCGATGCCCTTGGCGCCGAGCTCGCGGGCGTGCTTCTCGTCGTCCGTCCAGCGGGAGTTGCCGCCGTCGACGACCGTGTCGCCGGCCTCCAGCAGACCGCCGAGCTCATCGACGACCGACTGGGTGGCGGCGCCGGCCGGGACCATCACCCAGACGATGCGCGGCGCCTGGAGCCCGGCGACCATCTCGGCCAGGCTGCTCGCGTCGGAGACGTCGGGGTTGCGGTCGTAGCCGATGACGGTGTGGCCGGCGCGGCGGATCCGCTCGCGCATGTTGCCGCCCATCTTGCCGAGACCGATGAGACCGAGCTGCATGTCAGTTCACTTCCTGAGAGTGCGGTAGGTGGCGACGAGGGCGGTGGTGGAGGGGTCGAGGCCGGGCACCTCGGCGCCCTCGGTCAGGGCCGGTTCGATCCGCTTGGCGAGGACCTTGCCGAGCTCCACGCCCCACTGGTCGAAGGAGTCGATGTTCCACACCGCGCCCTGGACGAACACCTTGTGCTCGTAGAGCGCGATCAGCTGACCGAGGACGGAAGGGGTCAGCTCGCGCGCCAGGATCGTGGTGGTGGGGTGGTTGCCGCGGAACGTCTTGTGCGCCACCAGCTCCTCGGGCACGCCCTCCGCGCGGACCTCCTCCGGCGTCTTGCCGAAGGCCAGCGCCTGGGTCTGGGCGAAGAAGTTGGCCATCAACAGATCGTGCTGGGCCTCGAGTTCGTCGCTCAGTTCGCCGACCGGCTCGGCGAAGCCGATGAAGTCCGCGGGGATGAGCTTGGTGCCCTGGTGGATCAACTGGTAGTAGGCGTGCTGGCCGTTGGTGCCGGGGGTGCCCCAGACGACCGGTCCGGTCTGCCAGTCGACCGGGTTGCCGTCGCGGTCCACCGACTTGCCGTTGGACTCCATGTCCAACTGCTGGAGATAGGCGGTGAACTTGGAGAGGTAGTGCGAGTAGGGCAGCACCGCGTGCGACTGGGCGTCGTGGAAGTTGCCGTACCAGATGCCCAGCAGGCCCAGCAGCAGCGGGGCGTTGGCCTCGGCGGGGGCGGTGCGGAAGTGCTCGTCGACGAGGTGGAAGCCGTCGAGCATCTCGCGGAAGCGGTCCGGGCCGACGGCGATCATCAGGGAGAGACCGATCGCCGAGTCGAAGGAGTAGCGGCCGCCGACCCAGTCCCAGAACTCGAACATGTTGGCCGTGTCGATGCCGAACTCGGACACCTTCCCGGCGTTCGTCGACAGCGCCACGAAGTGCTTGGCGACCGCCTTCTCCTCGCCGCCCAGGCCGCTCAGCAGCCAGTCGCGGGCGGAGGTGGCGTTGGTGATGGTCTCGATGGTGGTGAACGTCTTCGACGCGACGATGAACAGCGTCTCCGCCGGGTCGAGGTCGTGGACGGCCTCGTGCAGGTCGGCGCCGTCGACGTTGGAGACGAAGCGGACGGTCAGCGCGCGGTCGGTGAAGGCGCGCAGCACCTCGTACGCCATCGCCGGGCCGAGGTCGGAGCCGCCGATGCCGACGTTGACGACGTTCCTGATGCGGCGGCCGGTGTGGCCGGTCCACTCGCCCGAGCGGATCCGGTCGGCGAAGGCGGCCATCCGGTCGAGGACCGCGTGCACACCGGGCACCACGTTCTCGCCGTCGACCTCGACCACCGCGTCCCGCGGGGCGCGCAGCGCCGTGTGCAGCACGGCCCGGCCCTCGGTGGTGTTGATCTTCTCGCCGCGGAACATCGCGTCGCGCAGCCCGAACACGTCGGTGGCGACGGCCAGCTCGCGCAGCAGCCGCAGCGTCTCGTCGGTGACGAGGTGCTTGGAGTAGTCGATGTACAGGTCACCGACCTGGAGCGTGTATCCGCTGCCCCGGCCGGGATCACCGGCGAACAGATCCCGCAGACCGGTGTCGGCGAGCTCCTCGCGGTGCTTGGCCAGAGCGGTCCACTCGGGCGTCTGATTGAGCCTGGAACGGCCGTCTGCGTTCATATCCGACTTCAGCCTTCTTTCCTGCCTGTCCCGCTGCGTACCTTGCCCCGCTGCCGCTCCCAACCTAATTGATCAGTCGAGCGGCGGCGCAACTACAGGTACGTCCGGCTGACGTGTTGGTGTCAGCACGGTGCGAAGACGGACGGAGAAGGCAAGGTGAAGAAGACAAGGCCGAGACGACCGGGCGGAGACGACCGGGCGGAGACGACATCGGGTCCGGCAGGACACCTTGCGATGTCCGGCCGGACCCGGTCGTCAGATCTCGCCCCGCAGTTTGGCGAGCGCCTCGGCGAGGATCGCCTCGCCGTCCGCGTCGCTGCGCCGCTCCCGCACATACGCCAGGTGCGTCTTGTAGGGCTCGGTGCGCGGCGGGTCCGGGGGGTTGTCCCGGTCCTGGCCGGCCGGGAAGCCGCAGCGCGGGCAGTCCCAGTTGTCGGGCACCTGTGCGTCGCTGGCGAAGCTGGGCTGCGTCTCGTGCCCGTTGGAGCACCAGAAGGAGATGCGCAGCCGCGGCGCTGACTCGCCGCGCTCGGCCTCGCCCATCGGCCCCGCCCCGACCCGGCTTCCTCGGATCGCGTTGCCACTTGCCACGGTGTAACTCCCTGCGTGATGGTGCCGCGAAGCGAGTCGGCGTTTCGCTTCACTGCGAGCGCCTCAGTCTACGTAAGGCCCAACGCGCGTCCAGTGATTGGAGTTACCGCCCCCACACCCAGACGCAAGCCCCATGATAGGCCGCGCTCAGCGGCGCGTACCGAACATGGGGCGTTACGCACGAAATGCGCTCGCGCGCACTCCGTCGATCAGCTGTTGCCCTTCATCAGGATGCTGAGCACGATGATGCACGCGAACCACAGCACACCGATCACGATGGTGATGCGGTCGAGGTTGCGCTCGGCGACCGAGGAGCCGCCGACGGACGACTGCATGCCGCCACCGAACATGTCGGAGAGGCCGCCGCCCTTCCCCTTGTGCATCAGCACCAGAAGCATCATCAGCAGGCTGAAGATGATCAGGGCGATCGAGAACCCCAAAACCACGACTGGACCAACTTCCTCGGAACTGGATGGACGACGGGGGCCCGGACTCGTGGAGTCCCGGCCCCCGCAAGGGTACGACGGATCGCCGCCAGAGCCTACTCACCGGTCGATCCACTGCCGACCGGCGGCCGGCTCACTGGTCGCGGAAGCGGACGATCTTGACGAACTCGTCGACGTCCAGCGAGGCACCGCCGACCAGGGCGCCGTCGATGTCGGCCTTCGCCATGATCTCGGCGACGTTTCCGGCCTTCACCGAGCCGCCGTACTGGATGCGGACCTTGTCGGCCAGCTCCTGGGAGTACAGCTCGGCGAGCTTGGCGCGGATCGCGGCGCAGACCTCCTGCGCGTCGTCGGCGCCGCAGACCTTGCCGGTGCCGATGGCCCAGACCGGCTCGTAGGCGATCACGACGGACTCGGCCTGCTCGGCGGGGAGGTCCTTCAGACCGCCCTCGACCTGGGCGAGGGTGTGGGTGACGTGGTCGCCCGCCTCGCGGACGTCCAGCTCCTCGCCGACGCACAGGATGGGGGTCAGGCCGTGCTTGTAGGCGGCCTTGACCTTGGCATTCACGATCTCGTCGGTCTCGTTGTGGTACTGACGGCGCTCGGAGTGGCCGATGGCCACGTACGTGCACTTCAGCTTGGCCAGCATCGAGCCGGAGATCTCGCCGGTGTAGGCGCCGGAGTCGTGTGCCGAGAGGTCCTGGGCACCGTACTTGATCTTGAGCTTGTCGCCGTCGACGAGCGTCTGCACCGAGCGCAGGTCGGTGAAGGGCGGCAGGACGGCGACCTCGACGGCGTCGTAGTCCTTGTCGGCGAGGGCGAAGGCGAGCTTCTGGACGTGGGCGATGGCCTCCAGGTGGTTGAGGTTCATCTTCCAGTTGCCCGCCATCAGCGGCGTGCGAGTGGTCATACGGGGTCAGTCCTCCAGTGCGGCGAGGCCGGGGAGCGTCTTGCCCTCGAGGTATTCGAGGGAGGCGCCACCGCCGGTCGAGATGTGGCCGAATGCGTTCTCGTCGAAACCGAGGGTGCGCACCGCGGCGGCGGAATCACCGCCGCCGACGACGGTGAAGCCCTTGGAGTCGACCAGGGCCTGGGCGACCGCCTTGGTGCCCTCGGCGTAGTCGGGGTGTTCGAAGACACCCATGGGACCGTTCCAGAACACGGTCTCGGCGTCGGCGAGCTTGGCTGCGTACAGGGCGCCGGTCTTCGGGCCGATGTCGAGGCCCAGCTGCCCCTCGGGCATCGCGTCCGCGTCGACGGCGGTGTGCTCGGTGGGCGCCTTGGCCTTCAGGTCCGGGAATCCGGGGGAGACCACGACGTCGACCGGGAGCACCAGCTCGACGCCCAGCTTCTCGGCGCGCTGCATGTACTCGGTGACGGCCGGGATCTGGTCCTCCTGGAGCAGCGAGGTGCCGACCTCGTAGCCCTTGGCCTTGAGGAAGGTGAAGGCCATGCCGCCGCCGATGAGGATGCGGTCGGCCTTGCCGAGCAGCTGGTCGATGACGGCGAGCTTGTCGGAGACCTTGGAGCCGCCGAGCGCGACGACGTAGGGGCGCGCGACGTCCTCGGTGAGCTTCTTCAGGACGCCGACCTCGGTGGCGATGAGGTAGCCGGCGTAGTGCGGCAGGCGGGCCGGCAGGTCGTACACGGAGGCGTGCTTGCGGTGCACGGCACCGAAGCCGTCGCCCACGTAGACGTCGGCCAGGGCGGCGAGCCGGTCGGCGAACTCGCCGCGCTCGGTGTCGTCCTTGGACGTCTCGCCGGCGTTGAAGCGCAGGTTCTCGATGACCGCGACCTGGCCGGGCTGGAGGCCGTCCACGGCGTCGTGGGCGGCGGGGCCGACGGTGTCCTGCGCGAACGCGACCGGGGCGCCGAGGAGTTCGGCGAGCCGCTCGGCGGCGGGCAGCAGGGAGAAGGCGGGGTCCGGAGCGCCCTTGGGGCGGCCCAGGTGCGAGGCCACGACCACCTTGGCGCCCGCCTGCGCGAGGGCCTTGACGGTGGGCAGGACGGCGCGGATGCGGCCGTCGTCGGTGATCACGCCGTCGGCCAGCGGCACGTTGAGGTCGGCGCGGACGAAAACCCGCTTGCCGTCCACGCCGGAGGCGAGAAGTTCGTCGATCGTCTTCATGAAGGGGACTCCCGAGAGGGCTCGTGTTCGGAAGAGGGCTGTTCTGCACGCGAGTCAGGGCTCGGACAGCGCGCCTGTGCGCTGCCCGAGCCCTGCACTCACATCGAGGTGTCTGATTCGGCGATCAGAGCTGGTCGCCGACGAAGACCGTCAGGTCCACGAGGCGGTTGGAGTAGCCCCACTCGTTGTCGTACCAGCCGAGGATCTTCACCGTGTTGCCCTCCTGGACCATGGTCAGGGAGGAGTCGAAGGTGCAGGAGGCCGGGTCGCTGACGATGTCCGAGGAGACGATCGGGTCCTCGGTGTACGCCAGGAAGCCCTTGAGGTCGCCGTCCTCGGAGGCCTTCTTGAACGCGGCGTTGACCTCGTCCCGGGTGACCTCGCGCTGGAGCGTCACGACCAGGTCGGTGGCCGAGCCGGTGGGGACCGGGACGCGCATGGCGATGCCGTCGAGCTTGCCCTTGAGCTGGGGCAGGACCAGGGCGGTGGCCTTGGCGGCACCCGTCGTGGTCGGGATGATGTTCTCGGCGGCGGCGCGGGCGCGGCGCAGGTCCTTGTGCGGGAAGTCCAGGATGCGCTGGTCGTTGGTGTACGCGTGCACCGTCGTCATCAGGCCCTTGACGATGCCGAAGTTCTCGTCGAGAACCTTGGCCATCGGCGCCACACAGTTGGTGGTGCAGGAGGCGTTGGAGATGACGTGGTGGTTCGCCGGGTCGTAGTCGCCCTGGTTGACACCCATCACGATGGTGATGTCCTCGTCCTTGGCCGGAGCCGAGATGAGGACCTTCTTGGCGCCGCCGGCGATGTGCTTCTCGGCGTCGGCCTTCTTGGTGAAGATGCCCGTCGACTCGATGACGATGTCGACACCGAGCTCGCCCCACGGGATGTCGGCGGGGTTGCGCTCGGACAGGACCTTGATGGTGTGGCCGTCGACGGTGATCGTGTCGGCGGTGTGCGACACCTCGGCCTTCAGACGGCCGAGGATGGTGTCGTACTTGAGCAGGTGCGCGGTCGTCGCGGTGTCACCCAGGTCGTTGACAGCCACGATCTCGATGTCAGCACCCTGCTCCAGCAGCGCGCGGAAGTAGTTACGACCGATGCGGCCAAAGCCGTTGATGCCTACGCGGATCGTCACGAACCGATCTCCTCGTTGGTACGCCGGTTGCGACACCGGCGAGCTAAATGGGATGTCCCCGACCGCCTACGACCCTACCCCTCGGAGACTCCCGGAGTGACATTGAGACGCCCCATACGCGGCGAGGCGGTCCGTACCCGCCAGTAGGGGTACGGACCGCCCGCTTCTATCATGCGATCGTCACCCGGTGTTATCCGCCGAGTGCCTTGAGCGCCTTGCCGATCAGGGCTGTTCGGTCGGCCGCCGCGGTGACGTGTTCCAGGCCGAAGCCGAGCAGCACGGTGTCGTCCGTGGTGACCGCTCCATATGTGCGGAACAGCGCTCCGGTGCGCGCCCAGTCCTTGAGGACGGCGGGGCTGCCCGCGGGCGGCCCGGTGACCTGCCAGGCACCGAGGGATGTCTCGAATCCCTCGGTCTGGGTGGCGGTGCCGCCGACGACGAGCGCCAGGTCGTCGGCGAGGACGCCGTGGCCGCCGCTGCCCGGGTCGGTGACATAGGCGAGGGAGACCTCGACGGACCGGCCGGCGTACGCGCTCAGGTCGAAGTCGACCTGCTGCCAGCCGGCGGAGGCGCCGGTGAAGGCGTTCCAGGAGCCACTGCTGCCGGTGGCCGTGCAGCCACTCGACGTCAGCGTCAGATAGTGCTTCAGCCAGGGGTGTTCACCGATGTAGAAGCCCGCGCCGCACTCGGCCGGGACCGCGGTGCCGGTGGCGCCGCCCGCCTCGGGCAGCGTCGTCCAGTCCTCGGCGCCCACCGTGTGCGCCTCGACGACGGCGTTGTCGTAGCCCGGTTCGGTGTCCCACAGCAGTCGGCCGTGCAGGGTGGGCCTGTCGGCGGCGCTGACGCCGGTGAGGTCGATGGTGCGGGTGAGGCGCTTGTAGGCGTCGTCGGTGTGCACCGCGGCCGCCATGCCCGAACCGCTGTACGGCCCGTACGGGTTGACGGTCCCGGCGAACTGGCCCGCGCCCGCGCTCGTGAACTGCGGGTAGCCGGCCGTGGGCAGCTCGTCGGAGGTGACCCCGTAGGTACCCGCCCGGTCGAGCGGGTTGCCGGCCGCGGGGCCGAGCGCGCCGCCGGCGCCGGCGAGGGCTCCGGAACCGGTGAAGCCGGTGGCTCCGGGCGTCGACGTACGCGAGTAGGCGCCCAGGTAGTACTGGCTGAAGTCGTTCGAGAGCGTGCCGTCGCCGAGGTCCACGCTGCCGCCGGCCTGCTCGCCCGCCTCGATCAGCTTGCCGCCCTCGTTGAGGTAGGCGCGCAGCTGGAGCTGGGTGGGGTTGCCCGGCCGGCCCGCGCCCGTGTAGTGGACGACCGTCCGGAAGTGGTCCAGCACGCCGAGCGCGTCGGGGGCGCCCTGGGCGGCGACGTCCCAGACGACCGCCTTGCGGCCGTTGGCCTTCAGCGCGTCCACGTACGTCTGCGCCTGTACGGCGCTCGCGCCCTCCTCCGCGACGACGAGCGTGTCGGCCTTGGCCCGTTCGGCGACGGTGTACGTGAAGTGCTCGCTGGCGGTGGGTTTCCCGTTCGGGGACCTGCCGGTGAACCACACCTCGACCTTGTCGCCCGGCGCGCCGCCGCGGACCTCGGCCCGGTACTCGTCGAAGTAGAGGTTGTCGGCCCCGCCGTAGGTCTCGCCGCCCTTCCAGGCCCTGAGCGCCTGGTCGTGGGTACGGCCGCCGTTGACGCGGTACCTGAGCTCCTTGTCCCGGACCGACCTGCGCACGACGACGGAGACCTGCTGGTCGGCGCCGCGCGCGTACGAGGTCGGGAACGCGGCCGGGGTGAAGTCGGCGGCGCTCAGGCCGACCGAGGACGAGGGCCGGTCGGGGTGGGCCGCGGTCTCGGCGACGGAGAGCGCGAACGGGACGTTCTTGGCGAACTCCTGCTGGATCAGCTTCTCGTCGTCCGGGAAGTTGAAGACCGACTGGCAGTCGGAGGCGTTCCAGGTGTCGTTCGGGTCCAGGTTCGACGCGGTCTGGCAGGTCGACATCTCGGGGGTGAACATCGCCATGCCGTTGACGTTGCCGGCGTGTCCGTCCGCCTCGCCGTTGGTGGTGTAGAGCTCCGAGGAGACCTGCGGGTGGTAGCCCGGGATCGCGGAGTTGTCGGGGGTGCCGGCCAGCGCCTTGTACAGGACGTCGTCCGGGGTCGGCGTGGCGACCTGCCAGCCGACGCCGTAGAGGAGCAGCTCGGCGGCCGAGTGGTAGTTGATGCCGTACGTGAAGCCGATCCGCTTCTCGAACGCGTCCAGCGCCTTCGTCTCGGGCTCGGAGGCCGGGGCCGCGCCGCGGTAGGTCTCGCTGGTGGGATTGGGGGACGAGCCCTCGTCGTCGTAGCCCCACTTGTAGGCGAAGTTGCGGTTGAGGTCGACGCCGTCACCGGTGCTGATGACGCCGTCGCCGTTGACGTCCCGCAGGTTCTTGCGCCACAGGCGGGTGTCGCTGTTCTGGAAGGTGTAGTCGTAGCCGTCGGGGTTGGCCGACAGCACGAACCACAGTTCGGTGGAGTCGACGATCTTCTTGATCCGCCGGTCGGTCTTGTAGTTGTCCAGGTAGTAGTGCAGCAGCCGCCTGGTCATCTCCGGCGTGATCCACTCGCGCGCGTGCTGGTTGGACATGTACAGCACGGAGGGCTTGGAGCCGTCCCGGGACTTCTTGGCGCCCTTGGTCAGTTTGAGCGCGAGGATGTCCTGGCCGTCGACCGTCTTTCCGATGGAGACGACCTTGGTGAGGCCGGGGTTCTCCTGACCGGTCCTGACGATCTCCTCCTTCAGACCGCCGCTGCCGCTGTACGGGCGGAACACGTGCTCGGCGGCGGCCGCGACGCGGTTCTCCGCCTTGGCCGAGAGGGTGTGCTCGGTGAGGTCGACGCCCTGCCGTTCCAGCTTCCGCGCCTGGTCGTCGGTGAGGTAGACCTCGACGTCGGCCGTGCCCTGGTCGGGCGCCTGTTCGGCGAGTTCCTGGCCGTCCTGTCCGGCGGCCAGCAGCAGGGGTAACTGCTGCTTGGTGATCTCGGCGCGGTAGACCTTGACCTCGTCCGGTCCGGACGTGGGCGTCGGGTGTCCGCTCTGTGCCTGGGCGATGGGTGCGATGCTCGCTCCGCCGATCAGGAGCGCGCCGACAGCGAGGATCGATCTCGCTCTGTGTCTCATGAACCCCCCTAGCAGTGGTCCGCCACGACGACGAACACCTGCCAGGCTCATGACACTTCATGATCCAGTCAAGAGTGCATCAAAGACGGACAAACGCCGGTGCCCGGTGCCCCTCGGGCAGGGGCACCGGCGTGTCGGCCACGGTCGGATCAGCCGACCAGGTTGTCGGCCAGGTCCTCGGAGATGTTGGCCTCGGTGCCCGGGATGCCCAGATCGGAGGCCCGCTTGTCGGCCATCGCCAGCAGCCGGCGGATCCGGCCGGCGACCGCGTCCTTGGTCAGCGGCGGGTCGGCGAGCGCGCCCAGCTCCTCCAGGGAGGCCTGCTTGTGCTCCATGCGCAGCCGGCCCGCGGCCGCCAGGTGCTCGGGCACCTCGTCGGCGAGGATCTCCAGGGCGCGCTGGACCCGGGCGCCCGCGGCGACGGCCGCACGGGCCGAGCGGCGCAGGTTGGCGTCGTCGAAGTTGGCCAGGCGGTTCGCCGTGGCGCGTACCTCGCGGCGCATCCGCCGCTCCTCCCAGGCCAGCACGGACTCGTGCGCGCCGAGCCGGGTGAGCAGCGCGCCGATCGCGTCGCCGTCCCGGACCACGACCCGGTCCACCCCGCGGACCTCGCGGGCCTTCGCCGCGATGGACAGCCGACGGGCGGCGCCGACCAGGGCGAGGGCGGCCTCCGGACCCGGGCAGGTCACCTCCAGGGACGACGAGCGGCCGGGCTCGGTCAGCGAGCCGTGCGCCAGGAACGCCCCGCGCCAGGCCGCCTCGGCGTCACAGGTGGCCCCGGAGACCACCTGCGGGGGCAGACCGCGGATCGGGCGGCCGCGGCCGTCCACCAGACCGGTCTGCCGGGCCAGCTGGTCGCCGCCCGCGACCACCCGCACCACATAGCGCGAGCCGCGGCGCAGACCGCCCGGCGCCATCACGATCAGCTCGGAAGTGTGGCCGAAGATCTCCAGGACGTCCCGCTTGAGCCGGCGGGCCGCCATCGCGGTGTCCAGCTCCGCCTCGATCACGATGCGCCCGCTCACCAGGTGAAGGCCGCCGGCGAACCGCAGGATGGCCGAGACCTCCGCCTTTCTGCAGCAGGTCCGGGTGACGGGGAGCCGGGAGATCTCATCCTTCACCGCTGCCGTCATCGCCATGGGCCGATCCTTCCATGCATCCGAAAAATACGGTCGTACGCGGCGGCGAGGAGCTCCGGGTCGTGCCGCGAAGTCCCATCGGCCCGGGCCACCGGCGCCAGCTCGACCGCGGCCCCGAACCGGTTGGCGGCTTCGGTCAGCGAGTCGCGGTCGGGCACGGCGGCCTCGTCGGCCAGCACCACGTCCAGGGCGAGTTTAGGGGCGTGTCGTCCCAAAACCTCCAAATGACGCTGCGGGGAGAACCCTTCGGTTTCTCCGGGCTGCGGTGCGAGGTTCAGGGAGAGTACCCGGCGTGCCTTGGTCTGCGTGAGCGCGTCCAGGAGTTCCGGCACCAGCAGGTGCGGGATGACCGAGGAGAACCAGGAGCCGGGGCCGAGCACCACCCAGTCCGCGTCGAGCACCGCGGCGACGGCCTCGGGCACGGCGGGCGGGTCGTTCGGCACGAGGTGCACGGACTGCACCTCACCGGGGGTGAGGGCGACCGTCGCCTGGCCGCGGACGGTGTCCGTCTCCTCGGGCCGGTCCGGGTCGTGGCCGCGGACCAGGGCCTGGAGTTCCAGCGGCACGGCGGACATGGGCAGCACCCGCCCGTGCGCGCCGAGCAGCTTGCCGACCAGGTCCAGGGCCTGCACATGGTCGCCGAGCTGCTCCCACAGGGCGACGATCAGCAGATTGCCGACCGCGTGCTCGTGCAGGTCGCCCTTGGACTCGAAGCGGTGCTGGATGACGCGGGCCCAGGTCTGGCCCCAGTCGTCGTCGCCGCACAGCGCGGCCAGCGCCTTGCGCAGGTCGCCGGGCGGCAGCACGCCCAGCTCGTCGCGCAGGCGTCCGCTGGAGCCGCCGTCGTCGGCCACCGTGACGACGGCGGTGAGGTCGCCGGTGATCCGGCGCAGCGCGGCGAGCGAGGCGGACAGGCCCATGCCGCCGCCGAGGGCGACGACCTTGGGCTGGGCGCCGCGGCGGCGGGGCTTGCCGCCGCGGGCCTCGACCGGCCGGTTCACGCGCCCGTCGGGTACCCCCCGGCGCAGTCGGCCCAGCCGCAGAGTTCGTGCCGTCATTCCCGTCCCATGTCCCGGTGTACGACCACCGTCTCCACACCCTCGGCCGCAAGGCGCGCGGCAAGTTTCTCCGACATCGCGACCGAACGGTGCTTCCCGCCCGTGCAGCCGACCGCGATCGTCACATAACGCTTGCCCTCACGGCGATAGCCCGCGGCAACCAGTTGCAGGAGCTCCGCGTAGCGATCGAGGAACTCCTTCGCGCCGGGCTGGTTGAAGACGTACGCCGCCACCTCCTCGTTGACCCCGGTGAAGGGGCGCAGCTCGGGGACCCAGTGCGGGTTGGGCAGGAAGCGCATGTCCACGACCAGGTCGGCGTCGACCGGGAGACCGTACTTGAAGCCGAAGGACATGACGGTGGCCCGCAGCTCCGGCTCCTCCTCCCCGGCGAACTGGGCGTCCATCTTGGCGCGCAGCTCGTGCACGTTCAGGCTGGAGGTGTCGATCACCAGGTCGGCGTCGCCGCGCAGCTCACGCAGCAGCTCGCGCTCGGCGGCGATGCCGTCGACGATCCGGCCGTCGCCCTGGAGCGGGTGCGGGCGGCGCACCGACTCGAAGCGGCGCACCAGGGCGTCGTCCGAGGACTCCAGGAAGACGACCCGGTGCGTGACGCCCCGGACGTCGAGGTCCGCGAGGGACTCGCGGAGGTTGTCGAAGAAGCGGCGTCCGCGCACGTCGACGACGACCGCGATCCGTGCCACGTTGCCCTGCGAGCGGGCGCCGAGCTCCACCATGGTGGGGATCAGGGCGGGCGGGAGGTTGTCGACGACGAACCAGCCGAGGTCCTCCAGGCACTTGGCGGCCGTCGAGCGTCCGGCCCCCGACATACCGGAGATGATCACCAGCTCGGGGATGACCGCGTCCGGGTTCCCGGGCGGTGTGCTGTCCGTACTCACCTGTGCTCCGTCTTCATGGCGTGCGTCGTGCGGCCCGTCCTGCCCGGGTGCGTCCTGCTGGGATGCGTCCTGCTGGGGTGCATCCTGCCTGGCCGCCTCGTGCTGGGGTGCATCCTGCCTGGCGGAATTGTCGCTCGTCCGGGCGGGCGTGCGTTCTCGGTCCGCTGTGGGCTGCGTCTCGTGCTCGGTCATGGTTCCTGCCCCCGTCGTTCGTCGGGGACGCCCGCGGTCACGGGGTCCCCCGGGGCGTCCGCCGTCGTCTCGGGCGCCCTGGTTTCGTGGTCTTCTTCCATGATCTCTCCCGTGGCCGTGTTCACGGCGGGCGCGGCCGGAGCCGCCTGGGCGAGGGTTACGGCGATGGTCTCGGCCGTCTTGCGGCCTATGCCCGGAACCTCGCAGATCTCGTCGATGGTCGCGGACCGCAGTTTCTTCACCGATCCGAAGTGCTTGATCAGTGCCTGTTTGCGGGTCTCGCCCAGGCCCGGCACGTCGTCCAGGGGGCCGGACCTGAAGCGCTTGGCACGCTTGGTGCGCTGGTAGGTGATCGCGAACCGGTGGGCCTCGTCACGGACTCGCTGGAGCAGGTAGAGGCCCTCACTGGTGCGGGGCAGGACGACCGGGTCGTCCTGGTCCGGCAGCCAGACCTCCTCCAGGCGCTTGGCCAGGCCGCAGACGGCGATGTCGTCGATGCCGAGCTCGTCCAGGGCCCGCTTGGCCGCCGCGACCTGCGGCTGACCGCCGTCGACGACGACGAGCTGGGGCGGGTAGGCGAAGCGCTTGGGCCGCCCGTCCTCCTCGGTGAGGGGGTGCGCCCCGTTCGTCCCGCCACCGACGACACCGCCGACGTCGCCGCGCACGTCGCCGTCGCTCCCGTCGGCCGTCCCGTCACCGACCGTCACGCCCTCGGCCTGCTCGTCGGCCGTGCCGTCGGTCCACTCCCCCGTCCGCTCCTTCTCCACGAGGTAGCGCCGGAACCGGCGGGTGATCACCTCGTGCATGGAGCGGACGTCGTCCTGGCCCTCGAAGCCCTTGATCTGGAAGCGGCGGTACTCGCCCTTGCGCTGCAAGCCGTCCTCGAAGACGACCATCGAGGCGACCACGTCGTCACCCTGGAGATGGGAGATGTCGTAGCACTCGATCCTGAGGGGTGCGCTGTCCAGTTCGAGGGCGTCCGCGATCTCCTCCAGGGCGCGTGAGCGCGTGGTCAGGTCGGAGGCCCGCTTGGTCTTGTGCAGGACGAGCGCCTGCTGGGCGTTGCGCTCGACCGTCTCCATCAGGGCCCGCTTGTCGCCGCGCTGCGGGACGCGCAGGGACACCTGGGAGCCACGGCGGCCGGTCAGCCACTCCTGCGCGGGCTCCACCGGCTCGGGCAGGGCCGGTACGAGGACCTCCTTGGGGACGGCGTCCCCGCTCTCCTCGCCGTAGAGCTGCTGGAGCGCGTGCTCGACGAGAGCGCCGGTGGTGACCTCCTCCACCTTGTCGGTCACCCAGCCGCGCTGGCCGCGCACGCGACCGCCGCGGACGTGGAAGATCTGGACCGCCGCCTCCAGCTCGTCCTCCGCGACCGCGATGAGGTCGGCGTCGGTCGCGTCGGCGAGCACGACCGCGTTCTTCTCCATGGCCTTTCTCAGGGCCTCGATGTCGTCGCGCAGGCGGGCGGCCCGCTCGTACTCCATCTCCTCGGCCGCCTCCACCATCTGCCGCTCCAGACGGCGGAGGTACGTGCCGGTACGGCCGGTCATGAAGTCGCAGAAGTCCTCGGCCAGTTCGCGGTGCTCCTCGGCGGAGACCCGTCCCACGCAGGGCGCCGAACACTTGCCGATGTAGCCGAGCAGACAGGGCCGGCCGGTGCGGGACGCGTTCTTGAATACGCCCGCCGAGCAGGTGCGCACGGGGAAGACGCGCAGCAGCAGGTCGACGGTGTCGCGGATGGCCCACGCGTGGACGTAGGGACCGAAGTAGCGCACGCCCTTCTTCTTGTGACCGCGCATCACCTGCACGCGCGGGAACTCCTCGTTCATCGTCACCGCGAGGTACGGGTAGCTCTTGTCGTCGCGGTACTTGACGTTGAACCGGGGGTCGTACTCCTTGATCCAGGAGTACTCCAGCTGGAGCGCCTCGACCTCCGTGGACACGACGGTCCACTCCACGGACGCGGCGGTGGTCACCATCGTCCGGGTGCGCGGGTGCAGGCCCGCCAGGTCCTGGAAGTAGTTCGCCAGGCGCTGGCGCAGGCTCTTCGCCTTGCCGACGTAGATCACCCGGCGGTGCTCGTCGCGGAACCTGTACACCCCGGGAGAGTCCGGGATCTGTCCCGGCTTGGGGCGGTAGCTGGAGGGGTCGGCCATGTCTCACACCCTACTGGCGAGGGGCGACACTCCGGCGGGCCTGTGGACAACGTCGGCCGAGGTCCCGGTCGGGTGAACGCCCGCGTCCCGGTCACCGGGAGTAGCACGACAGGCACGGGAAAGGCCGGTGCGGGCAGCGCGGGCCGCACGGTGCGGACTCGGCCAGGAGTCCGCCGCGGTTGGGCATCAGGTGTTGTCGGGACTTGGTCAACACGCTTCAATGCGGGGGAACTCGGGGCCGTGCACGACGGCGTACGGGCGTGACGACTCCCGACGCAGGCCGGGTGGCCCCGGTTTCGCTCCCGCGAACGGTCTGACCAGCCGTTGTGACATTCACAGAAAGGCCCCTGCATGCCGCACGCCACACAGCACGCGGACGTCGCCGCCGACGTCGCCATCGCGGAACTGGACACGGCCCTGCGAGGCGGCCCCTTCCACGTCGCCCTGCGGGCCGCGATCGCGGCCCGCGGACTGCCGCTGCAACGCGTGCAGCACCATCTCTCCCGCTACGGGGTGAAAGTCGGCGTCACCAGCCTGAGCTACTGGCAGCAGGGCGCCCGCCGCCCGCAGCGCCCCGAGTCGCTGCGTGCCGTCCGGGCCCTGGAGGAGATCCTGCAACTCCCGGACGAGTCCTTGATACGTCTGCTCGCCGAATCCGAGGACAGCACCCACGGCGACCGGTCCTCCGCCCGCTCCTACCGCTCCTTCGTCGCGGCCTCGGGCGTCCTCGAACACCTGCTGGCCGAACTGGAGTACCCAGTCGACAACGGGCTGGACTCCCTGGGGCATCACGAGCGGGTGCGGATCGGCGCGCGGGGCGAGCTCCTGGGGCGCGAGTCGCACCACATCGTGCGGGCCCACCGCGACGGCGTCGACCGCTTCGTGGCCGTCCACCACGGCGACCAGGGCTGCGCGCCGGAGCGCATGACGGTACGGGCCCTGGAGAACTGCCGCACGGGACGCGTCCGCCGGCATCACGACACCGGTGTGCTCGTGGCCGAGCTGCTCTTCGACACCCGGCTGCGCTCCGGTGACACGTTCCTGTTCCGCTACGCCGTCGAGGACGGCACGGCCGGCGCCTCCCGCGAGTACCTCCGCGAGTTCGGCATGGCGGGCGGGCAGTACGCCCTGGAGGTGTGCTTCGACGCGCGCACGCTGCCGGTGCGCTGCCATCGGTTCACCCAGCACTCCGCGGCGGCCCCGCGCAGCGGCCGTCAGGGGCTGGCGCTCAGCCCGCAGCACCGCTCGGTGCATCTCGTCGAGCCGCGGGTGCGGGCGGGACTCGTGGGCATCGGGTGGGACTGGGAGTGAGCGCGGGGGCGCCAGGGCCTGCTGTGCTCAGGCCGCGGGCCCCGCGACGATCCGGCCGTCCTTGACCTCGACCGTCAGTTCCGTCAGCGGCACGGTGGCCGGGGCGTGCAGCACCTTTCCCGACAGCGCGTCGAACCGGCTGCCGTGACAGGGACAGACCAGGGTCGTCCCCTCCAGCTTGTTGATGGGGCACAACGCGTGCGTACAGATCGTGCTGTACGCCTTCAGAGTGCCGTCCTCGCGCCGGCCGACCACCACGTTGTGGTCCCGGTACAGCTTGGCGTCGCCCCGGGCGATCTCGTTCTCCGCGCCCACCTGGACCGGTGCGGTCGGCACGGCGGGCGAGGTGGTCCCGGTCGCGCAGGCGGCGAGGCCGAGCCCGGCGACGGGCGTGGCGGCCGCCCCTCGCAGAAGGGTGCGGCGGCTCGGGACGGGACGGCCGGACATGAGGATCTCCACGGGTCGGGGGCGGTACCTCCCGACCCTAACGGAGGACGATGTTCCGGCCGGACGCGAGGACGGCGCACCGGACGGGAACGCTCGCACAGGCGTTTTACGCCAGGGGCCGGATGGGATACGTTCCCGGCTGCGTCGGCCGGCCGGAGCGGCCCGGCCGCAACAGCGCGCCCGGCCACCACGGGCCGGGCGGCCCGCACCGCCGCGGAAAGGACCCGGACTCGTGATCGTCGTCGCCGGTGAGGCACTGATCGACCTGGTGCCGCAGGGCCCCGGCGCCCTGGCGGGCCTGACGCCGGTGCCGGGCGGTGGCCCCTACAACACCGCCGTGGCCCTCGGCCGTCTCGGCTCCCCCACGGCCTTCTGCTCCCGCACCTCCTACGACGCCTTCGGCGAGGCGCTGCTCGACGGGCTGCGCCGGGCGGGGGTGGACGTATCGGCCGTGCAGCGCGGCACGGAGCCGACCACACTGGCCGCCGCGACGCTCGACGCGAGCGGCTCGGCCGCCTACTCCTTCTATGTCGAAGGCACCGCCGACCGGCTGTTCACGGCGCCGGACCGGCTGCCCGACCGGACCCGGGCGGTGTCCTTCGGGACCTGTTCCCTGGTCCTCGAACCCGGCGCGAGCGCCTACGCGGAACTGCTGCGCTCGTCGTCGGGGCAGGGCCTGTTCACCACCCTCGACCCGAACATCCGGCCGGGTCTGATCCCGGACGCGGACGCCTACCGGGCGCGCTTTCGGAGCTGGCTGCCGTCGGTCACGCTGCTGAAGCTCTCCGAGGACGACGCCCGCTGGCTCGGCGGCACCCCCGGCGAGTGGCTCGCGGCCGGTCCGTCGGCCGTCGTGATCACGCGCGGCGGTGACGGACTGACCGTCTTCACCGGGGACGGCGGGGAGTACTCAGTGCCGGGCGAGAAGACCGAGGTCGTGGACACCATCGGCGCCGGGGACACGGTGAACGCGGCCCTGCTGCACGGCCTGTCCGTCCAGGACGCGCTCTCCCCCGGGGCGCTGGCCGCGCTGGGCGCCGACGGCTGGACCCGGCTGCTGCGGTTCGCGGCGCGCGCGGCCGCGCTCACCTGCTCCCGCGCGGGCGCGCAGCCCCCGTACGCCCACGAACTCGGCGATCTCTAGCGGGCGTGCCCCGGTCTCCGCGGCCGCCCGGTCGTCGATGAGGGCGTCATCGACGACCGGGCGGTGCGGACTTCGGGTCAGGCCTTGCGGGCCCGTGCCGTCTTCTTCGCCGGTGCGGCCTTCTTCGTGGCGCTCGCGGCCTTCTTCGTCGCCGTGTTGTTGGCGGTCGTGGTCGCCCTGGCCGTGGCCGTCTTCTTCGTGGCCGAACTGGCTGCGACCGTCTTGGCGGCCGTCTTCCGGCGCGAGGCCTGCGCCGGCACGGCATCGCTGATCCGGTCGGCGGACAGGATCTCGCGCAGGAACTTGCCGGTGTGGCTGGCCGGAACCCCGGCGACCTGCTCGGGCGTGCCCTCGGCGATGACGAGGCCACCGCCAGCGCCGCCCTCCGGGCCCATGTCGACGACCCAGTCGGCCGTCTTGATCACGTCGAGGTTGTGCTCGATGACGATGACCGTGTTGCCCTTGTCGACCAGACCGGACAGGACCTTCAGCAGCTTGCTGATGTCCTCGAAGTGCAGACCGGTGGTCGGCTCGTCCAGGACATAGACCGTGCGACCGGTGGAGCGCTTCTGCAGCTCGCTGGCGAGCTTGACGCGCTGCGCCTCACCGCCGGACAGCGTGGTGGCGGACTGGCCGAGCCGGACGTAGCCGAGGCCGACGTCCTTGAGGGTCCTGAGGTGCCGGGAGATCGCCGGGACGGCATCGAAGAAGTCCGTCGCCTCCTCGATCGGCATGTTCAGGACGTCGGCGATGGACTTGCCCTTGTAGTGGACGTCCAGGGTCTCCCGGTTGTAGCGGGCGCCGTGGCAGACCTCGCACGGGACGTACACGTCCGGGAGGAAGTTCATCTCGATCTTGATGGTGCCGTCGCCCGCGCAGTTCTCGCAGCGGCCGCCCTTGACGTTGAAGGAGAAGCGGCCGGGCAGATAGCCCCGGACCTTCGCCTCGGTCGTCTCCGCGAAGAGCTTGCGCACATGGTCGAAGACACCGGTGTACGTCGCCGGGTTGGACCGCGGGGTGCGGCCGATGGGCGACTGGTCGACATGGACGACCTTGTCGACGAGGTCGTCGCCGTCCACGCGGGTGTGCCGCCCGGGGACGTTCCGCGCGCCGTTCAGCTCGCGGGCCAGGTGGGTGTAGAGGATGTCGTTGACCAGGGTCGACTTGCCGGACCCGGACACGCCCGTGACCGCGGTGAACACGCCCAGCGGGAAGGACACGTCGATGTCCTGGAGGTTGTTCTCCCGGGCGCCGTGCACCGTCAGATGCCGCGACGGGTCGAGCGGGCGCCTGATGTCGGGCACCGGGATGGCCTTCTTCCCGGACAGGTACTGGCCGGTCTGCGACTCGGGGTTGGCGAGCAGCCCCTTCAGATCACCGCTGTGCACGACCTTGCCGCCGTGCTCGCCCGCGCCCGGGCCGATGTCGACGACCCAGTCGGCGACCTTGATGGTGTCCTCGTCGTGCTCGACGACGATGAGCGTGTTGCCCATGTCGCGGAGCCGGACCAGGGTCTCGATCAGCCGGTGGTTGTCGCGCTGGTGCAGGCCGATGGACGGCTCGTCGAGGACGTAGAGGACGCCGACGAGTCCGGAGCCGATCTGGGTGGCCAGCCGGATGCGCTGGGCCTCGCCGCCGGAGAGGGTGCCGGCCGCGCGGTTGAGCGAGAGGTAGTCCAGGCCGACGTCGACCAGGAACCGCAGCCGCTCGTTGACCTCCTTCAGCACGCGCTCGGCGATCTTCTTGTCGCGGGCGTTCAGCTTGAGTTGGCCCAGGAAGTCGGCGCAGTCGCTGATGGACATCGCGGAGACCTCGGCGATGGACTTCTCCATGACCGTGACCGCGAGGACGATCGGCTTCAGGCGCGTACCCCGGCAGGTGGGGCAGGGCACCTCGCGCATGTAGCCCTCGAAGCGCTCACGGCTGGCGTCGCTCTCGGCCTCGCCGTGCCGGCGCTTGACGAACGGCACGGCGCCCTCGAAGGCGGTCGTGTACACGCGCTCGCGCCCGTAGCGGTTGCGGTAGCGGACCTCGATCTGGGTCTTGTGGCCGTACAGCAGTGCCTTCCTGGCACGCTGCGGCAGGCCCGCGAAGGGGATGTCCGTCCGGAAGCCGAGCGCCTCCGCCAGGGCGCCGATCAGCCGGCTGAAGTAGTCCTTGGTGTGTCCGTGCGACCAGGGGTGGATGGCACCTTCGTCGAGGGACTTGTCCTCGTCCGGGACGATCAGCTCGGGGTCGACCTCCATGCGCGTGCCGATGCCGGTGCACTCGGGGCAGGCGCCGAAGGGCGAGTTGAAGGAGAAGGAGCGGGGCTCCAGCTCCTCGAAGGACAGGTCGTCGTACGGGCAGTACAGGTGCTCCGAGTACATACGCTCGCGCTCGGGGTCGTCCGCCGCGAGGTCCACGAAGTCGAGCACGACCATGCCGCCGGACAGGCCGAGGGCGGTCTCCACCGAGTCGGTGAGGCGGCGCTTGGCGGACTCCTTCACGGTGAGGCGGTCGATGACCACCTCGATGGTGTGCTTCTCCTGCTTCTTCAGCGCGGGCGGGTCGGAGAGCTGGATCGTCTCGCCGTCCACGCGGGCGCGGCTGTACCCCTTGGTCTGGAGGTCGGCGAACAGGTCGACGAACTCGCCCTTGCGTTCCCGCACCAGCGGCGACAGCACCTGGAAGCGGCTCCCCTCCGGCAGCTCCAGGACCTTGTCGACGATGGCCTGCGGCGACTGGCGCGAGATCGGCCGGCTGCACTCGGGGCAGTGCGGCTTGCCGATGCGGGCGAACAGCAGACGGAGGTAGTCGTAGACCTCGGTGATGGTGCCGACCGTCGAGCGCGGGTTGCGCGAGGTCGACTTCTGGTCGATGGAGACCGCCGGGGAGAGACCTTCGATGAAGTCGACGTCCGGCTTGTCCATCTGGCCGAGGAACTGACGGGCGTACGAGGAGAGCGACTCCACGTAACGGCGCTGCCCCTCGGCGAAGATCGTGTCGAAGGCCAGCGAGGACTTGCCCGACCCGGACAGGCCCGTGAAGACGATGAGCGAGTCTCGTGGAAGGTCGAGCGAGACATTCTTCAGGTTGTGCTCGCGCGCGCCACGGACGATGAGACGGTCGGCCACGCCGGTCCGCACCTTTCTTGAGAGAAGAGACAGGGGCGAGCCCCTGTGCTTCTCAGACTAGGGGGAGCCACTGACAACGCCGGTCGGATTCCAGGACGCATAACAATCCCCGCCCCTCCAGCATGCCCGACGCCGCACTCGACCATATAGCACGTGCATTCGATTTACGGGCCCGGTCCGCATCCTTCACCCGAAGGAGTGGCGAGGTTAGGGTCGACCTCATGATTGATCACGCACGTGACCTGGCGTCTGTACGTGACGCGACCGACCGACTGCTCGCCGCAGCGTCCAAACTGGACAACGCCTCGCTCGCCGAGGCGTCACGGCTGCCCGGCTGGAGCCGCGGACACGTCCTCGCCCACCTCGCCCGCAACGCGGACGCCCTCGTGAACGTTCTCGAGGGTCGCCCCATGTACCCCACCGCCGACGCCCGCGTCGCCGACATCGAGCGGGACGCGCCCCGCCCGCTCGACGTCCAGCTCGCCGACCTGCGCGAGAGCGCCGACCGCTTCCAGGAGACGGGCGCCGCGTCGGCCGACTGGTCGCGCACGGTGCAGCTGCGCAACGGGGTCAGCGACAGCGCGGCCCGGGTGCCGTTCCGGCGCCTGATCGAGGTCGAGCTGCACCACGTGGACCTCGGGATCGGCTACGAGGCGGAGGACCTGCCGGCGGAGTTCACCGAGCGGGAGATCGACTTCCTGGTCGAACGGTTCGCCGGGCACGCCGACGTACCGGCCACCCGCCTCACCGACGGCACGAGCGCCTGGGACACGGGCAGGCCGGCGGCCGAACCCGAGGTCGTCGTCACCGGGCCGCCCGCGGACCTGCTCTGCTGGCTCGCCGGCCGGCGCGACGGATCCGCCCTGACGGTGACCGGAGCGGCACTTCCGACGCTGCCCCCGCTGTAGTCATGAGCGGCCCCGGGCCGCTCTCCGGCTATAGGCTGACCGCCATGACGTACAGCGGACAGGTGACGGTCGGCGGCCCGGCGGACGTGCACGAGCTCAAGGACCTGATGATCACCAAGATCGCGGTCGGCCCCATGGACAACAACGCATACCTGTTGCGCTGCCGGGCCACCGACGAGCAGTTGCTGATCGACGCGGCCAACGACGCGGACACCCTGCTCGGCATGATCGGTGACGACGGCATCGCGTCCGTCGTCACCACCCATCAGCACGGCGACCACTGGCAGGCGCTCGCCGCGGTCGTCGCGGGCACCGGCGCCCGCACCCACGCCGGACGGGCGGACGCCGAGGGCATCCCGGTGCCGACCGACGTCCTGGTCGACGACGGCGACACCATCCGGGTGGGCCGTGTGGAGCTCACCGCGCGCCATCTGGTCGGGCACACGCCGGGGTCGATCGCCCTCGTCTACGACGACCCGCACGGACACCCGCACGTCTTCACCGGGGACTGCCTCTTCCCGGGCGGCGTGGGCAACACCCGCAAGGACCCGAAGGCGTTCGCCAGCCTCATCCACGACGTCGAGACGAAGATCTTCGACGTCCTCCCGGACGAGACCTGGGTCTACCCGGGGCACGGCAACGACACCACGCTGGGCGACGAGCGCCCGCACCTGCCGGAGTGGCACGCGCGGGGGTGGTGAACTCCCCCGTGCGGCGGTGGTGACCTCCCGTCACCCGGCGGGAGCGCGGCACCGGGCCGCGCGCCCCGTGTGAAGCACGCGCACGCACCGGCGCTCCACGCGCTCTCCCGGCGCAGGGGGTCACGGAGTCAACTGGAGTCGGCCCCGCCCAGGACGACGGCTCCTGCGCGGTAGGGGCCGTCGGCCTCCCGGTCCCCCCCTCGGCCGACGGCCCCGCGGGCCGCACGGCGCCCGGAGCGCCGGACTACGCTCCGGCCTGCGCGGGCCCGGCCAGCGCGGCCACCCGCTGCACCCCGAACACGTACCCCTGCACCCCGCATCCCGCGATGACGCCGTCGGCGCGCAGCGAGACGTACGAGTGGTGCCGGAACGACTCACGGCGGTGGATGTTGGAGATGTGCACCTCCAGCACCGGCAGGCCGTCGCAGGTGTTGAGCGCGTCCAGGATCGCGACGGAGGTGTGCGAGTAGGCGCCCGGGTTGATCACGATCCCGCAGTGGTTCAGCCGTGCCTCGTGGATCCAGTCGATCAGCTCGCCCTCGTGGTTGGACTGGCGGAAGTCCACCGTGCCGCCGTGCGCGGCCGCCGCCTCGACGCACAGGGACTCGATGTCGGCGAGGGTGTCGGAGCCGTAGATCTCCGGCTGGCGCTGTCCCAGGAGATTCAGGTTGGGACCGTTGAGGATCATGATGGGGGCGTTGGCCAGGGTGCGGGGCACGGTTTCTCCGGTCCGTTCGGGCTGAGCGTTCACGAGGGGCGATCCGCCGGGGAGCACCGCTCGCACCCGGTCTATCACGGTGCCACCGGGCGCCCGCCGCGCCCCCTCACGCCCCCGTAACCCTTGGTCACTGTGGGTAGTTGACGCGTCATGCGCGATGCACACACCGTAAGGGCGCCCGGCATGCTGCGGCTCGCGACCGCCTCGCTCGCCGGCACGGCCATCGAGTTCTACGACTTCTTCGTCTACGGGACCGCCGCGGCACTGGTCCTCGGCCCGCTGTTCTTCCCGACGTTCTCGCCGCTGGCCGGGACGCTGGCCGCCTTCGGCACGTTCGGGGTGGGCTTCGTGGCGCGTCCGCTGGGGTCCATGCTGTTCGGGCATGTCGGGGACCGGCACGGGCGGCGGCCGGTGCTCGTCGCGTCGCTGCTGCTGACCGGCGTCTCGACGGTCGCGGTCGGGTGCGTCCCGGCCTACGACAGGATCGGCGCGGCCGCCCCCGTACTGCTGCTGGTCCTGCGTTTCCTCCAGGGGCTGGGACTCGGCGGGGAGTGGGGCGGGGCGGTGCTGCTGACCGCGGAACACGCGCCGGAGCACCGGCGCGGGCTGTGGTCGGGCTTCCCGCAGATCGGTCCGGCGGTGGGCTTCCTGCTGGCCAACGGCGTGATGCTGGCCCTGTCGGCGGCGCTGTCCGACGCACAGTTCACCCAGTGGGGATGGCGGGTGCCGTTCTGGGCGGCCGGTCTGCTGGCCGTGGCCGGGCTGTGGCTGCGCTCGTCGATCACCGAGAGCCCCCGCTTCCTGGAACTCGACGGCCGGGCGCGGATGCCCCTCGCCGAGGTGGCGCGCGACCACTGGCGGCTGGTGCTGCTCACCGCGGGCGCGCTCGCGGCCGGATACGCGATCTTCTACGCCGTGACGACCTGGTCCCTCGCCTTCGCCACGGAACGCCTCGGGGTCGACCGCACGGTCATGCTGATGTGCATCATGGCCGCGGTGGTGGTGAAGGGTGCGCTGACACCGGTGGCGGCGGTCCTCGGCGACCGCTTCGGGCGGCGGCCCATGTGCCTGGCCGGGTGTGCGGGCTGCGCCCTGTGGATGTTCCCGATGGTCGCGCTCCTGTCCACCGGCGCGCCGCTGCTGATGTTCCTCGGCTTCCTGGGCGCGCTGATCGCGTTCATCACCATGTTCGCCGTGATCGCCGCCTATCTGCCGGAGCTGTACGAGCCTCGGGTGCGCTGCACCGGCGCGGCGGTCGGCTACAACCTCGGCGGGGTGCTCGGGGGCGCGCTCACCCCGATCGTGGCGACGGCGCTCGCCGAACACGGCGGTCGGGTCCCCTGGGGTGTCGGCGCCTATCTGACCGGTGTCGCGCTGCTCAGCCTCGGCTGCTTCGCCCTGCTGCCGGAGACGCGTCCGGTGCGCGTCCCGGTCGCGCAGCCCGTCCTGGACTGACCGCCCCGGCCTGCGGCGAAGGCCTCAGGGGTTGATCGCCAGCTCCAGGTAGGCGGCGAACAGCACCAGGTGGACGCCGCCTTGGAGCGGTGTGGCCCGGCCGGGGACCACGGTCAGCGAGGCCACCACCACGGTCAGGGCGAGCAGCACCATATGGGTGGCGCTCAGGCCGAGGACGAGCGGGCCGGAGAGCCAGAGCGACGCGAGGGCGACCGCGGGGATGGTCAGGCCGATGCTGGCCATCGCCGATCCGAGGGCGAGGTTGAGACTGGTCTGCACCCGGTCGCGGCGGGCGGAGCGCAGCGCGGCGATGGTCTCGGGCAGCAGCACGAGCAGCGCGATGATCACACCGACGACGGCGTGATGGAGTCCGGCGGCCTCGACGCCCGACTCGATCGCCGGCGAGACGCCCTTGGCCAGTCCCACGACTCCGATCAGGGCGAGTCCCAGCAGCACCAGGCTGATCCGCGCGGTGCGGGCGGACGGCGCCACCGCGTGTTCCTCCACGGCGATCCCACCGCCCTGCCGGGCGATCGGCAGGAAGTAGTCGCGGTGGCGCACGGTCTGGGTCGCCACGAACAGGCCGTACAGGATCAGTGAGGACAGTGCGGCGAAGGTGAGCTGCACGGAGGAGAACTCCGGGCCCGGCTTGCTCGTGGTGAACGTGGGCAGCACCAGGCTGAGGGTGGCCAAGGTGGCGACCGTCGCGAGGGCGGCGCCGGTGCCCTCGGGGTTGAAGATCGCCGTGCCGTGGCGCAGCGAGGCGACGAGCAGGCTCAGCCCGACGATGCCGTTGCAGGTGATCATCACCGCCGCGAAGACCGTGTCCCGGGCGAGGGTCGAGCTCTTGGCCCCGCCGTCCGCCATGAGGGTGACGATCAGGGCGACCTCGATGATCGTGACGGCGATGGCCAGCACCAGGGAGCCGAAGGGTTCGCCCACCCGGTGGGCGACCACCTCGGCGTGGTGCACGGCGGCCAGCACCGCTCCGGCCAGGACCACGGTCACCACCGCGACCAGCACGCCGGGCAGGTTGCGTCCCCAGGTGAGGACCAGCAGGACGACCGCGGCCAGCGGCACGAGGAACGTCCACTGTGTGGCGAGCGACCTGAGCCGAGCGATCATGGAGCGATCGTCGCAGAGGCCCTCGCACTTCGCATTCCATGACTTCTGGAACATGGGTCACACGCCGATGCTGTCCTGCGCAGCGCCCTCGCCGTCGCCGTGCGCCGTCGCGGCCGCCGCCTGCTTCCGGGAGGCGCGCAGACTGGTGATCGTGGTGACGATCAGGACCGCGCAGATCACGCCGAGCGAGACCGGGATGCTGATCTCCGGGACGTGGACGCCGGACTCGTGCAGCGCGTGCAGCACCAGCTTGACGCCGATGAAGCCCAGGATGATCGACAGGCCGTAGGAGAGGTGGACCAGCTTCTTCAGCAGGCCGCCGATGAGGAAGTACAGCTGCCTGAGGCCCATCAGCGCGAACGCGTTGGCCGTGAAGACGATGTACGGGTCCTGGGTCAGGCCGAAGATGGCCGGGATGGAGTCGAGTGCGAACAGCACGTCCGTGGTGCCGATCGCGAGCATCACGACCAGCATCGGGGTCATGACCCGCTTGCCGTTCTCCTGGATCCACAGCCTGGTGCCGTGATAGCGGTCGGCCACCCCGAAGCGTCGCTCGGCCGCCTTCAGGAGCCTGTTCTCCTCGAACTCCTCCTCGTCGGCGTCGGCACGGGCCTCCTGGACGAGCTTCCAGGCGGTCCAGATCAGGAAGGCGCCGAAGAGGTAGAAGACCCAGGCGAAGCTGGCGAGGATCGCGGCGCCCGCGGCGATGAAGACGGCCCGCAGGACCAGGGCTATGAGCACGCCGACGAGGAGGACGCGCTGCTGGTACTGCGTCGGCACCGCGAACTTCGCCATGATCAGGACGAAGACGAAGAGGTTGTCGACGCTCAGCGACTTCTCGGTGATGAAGCCCGCGAAGAACTCGCCGGCGGGCCGGCCGCCGGCGAAGAGCAGCAGGCCGAGGCCGAAGAGTCCGGCCAGGGCGATCCAGACGACCGTCCAGATGCCCGCTTCCTTGAGGGACACGTCGTGCGGTTTGCGGCCGATGAAGAAGTCGACCGCGATCAGGGCGGCAAGGCCCGCGATGGTCAGGACCCACAGGGTCAGGGAAACGTCCATGGTGCCTCCGGCATTGCGTAACGGCGGGTAGTCAGCGTCGTAGTGCTGCCGGAGGTCTCTTCCACCCCGGGCCGCGGCGTCGACGACGCTCCAGCGGCCGCACGGGCCGACGCCCCGGGATCCGGTGGGATCCGTATTGACGGGTACGCCGCACAGACGGGGAGTACTCCCCTCCGTGGGAAAAACAGTACCCCAATCACCAAGGAAAGGTAAAGGCGTCAGTAAAGAGAAGCCCAAAGATGCTGGTGGGAGGGCTTTACGTGGTCTTGGTAAAGGCGTGCGAGGCCGTCACGGCCGCCAGGTTCGACGGGCCTCGGCCACCTGTGCGAGCACCTGTCCGAGCACCTGGCTGCCGGGCGGCACCAGCGAGGGCTCGTACGTCCAGGCGTGCCCGACCCAGGGGTCGGCGAGGTGATCGTCCGGGACCGGGGTGATCCTCAGCAGCGAGCGCCACAGCGGATCCAGCAACGGACCGTAGGCGGAGGCGTCCTCGCGGTCGGCCACCAGCATCAGATGGACGCCGAAGGTCGGCCCCTCGTCGGCGAGGTAGCGGAGCTGGGTCACCGCACGGTCGTCGAAACCGTGCGGGAAGTCGTTGACGACCAGCAGTTGCTGGGACGTGTCGAAACCGGGCGGCAGCGAGTCGGCGGCGCCGCCGCGCACCGCCATCTGGACCAGGTCGACCCGCTGGGTGAGCCGGCCCAGGACGTCCGCCACACCCGCGGCGCCGACCGCCGGCGGACCCGCCAGCACCCCGGCCCGCACCAGCGGCGCGAGTGGCTGCGCCGCCGCACCGGCCGGGTCGATCACGTGCACGGTGAACTCGCCCGCCGGGTGCGCGGCCAGCAGCCGGGCCGCGTGCGCCACCGCCGTGGTCATCGCGAGGTGCCGCAGTTCGTGATCGTCGCCGAACGCCCCGTCGGACGATCCGGAACCCGCGCTGTCGATCCAGAAGCCGCGCTCCAGCGGCAACCTGACCAGCATCGGGATGCGCAGCTGCGGCGCCTCGGGCAGCTGGAGGTCGCCGATGCGCAGCGCCATGGGCAGCTCCATCGGCACGCGATAGCCGTGCCAGACGGGACTGTCCCAGCCCGCGTACGCCGGCGGCAGCGCGGGCTCGACGACCTCGGCCTCGGCGGTGAGCTGGGCGAGGTCCCGGTCCAGGGCCTGGGTGGCCTGGTCGACAAGCCGGGCGTACTTGTCGTGGGCCGCGTCGCGTGCGGCGTCGCCCTGTCCGCCGATCCGGGCGCGCGGGTCGGACAGCACCTGGTCGAGCTCCTTCTCCCGGCGGGAGTCGGCGAAGTCGACCGCGCTGCGATAGGCGGCGGCGGTGCGGGCGAGGTCCTCGAACATGCCCCACACCTGGTTGTAGAGCCGCTCCTCCATGGACCATCCGGTCGCGTCGCCCGCGACGGGCGTGGCGGGCTGCCCGGCAGGGGCCGGGGGCGCGGTCGGCGGGGGCG
>NZ_VJZD01000075.1 GCF_009377175.1 Streptomyces adustus | reverse complement strand
CACGGGGGCCGCATCCGGGCGGGGCGGGGTGATGCCACGTCGTCGAGAGCGCTCTCACTGAGTTCCGCGGGCCAGGGCTATCCTGAGCCGCAACCGCCGGTGAGGAGTCCCGAAATGACCGAGACAACCGCCCGTCCCACGCTGGAGGCCGTGGCCGCGCGGGCCGGCGTCTCCCGGGCCACCGCCTCCCGGGTGGTCAACGGCGGCGACGGGGTGCGCGAACCCCTCGTCGAGCGGGTCAGACGGGCGGTGGACGAACTCGGATACGTCCCCAACCAGGCCGCCCGCAGCCTGGTGACCAAACGGCACGACGCGATCGCCGTCGTCATCGCCGAGCCGGAGACCCGCGTCTTCGCCGACCCCTTCTTCGCCCTGCAACTGCGCGGCATCAGCAAGGAGCTGACGGTCCACGACAGCCAGCTGGTCCTGCTGCTCACCGAGGGCCGCGACGACCACGCCCGTGTCGGCCGCTACCTCGCCGGCGGCCATGTCGACGGGGCCCTGGTGTTCTCGCTGCACCTCGACGACCCGCTGCCCGGACTGATCCAGGGCGCCGGGGTGCCGACCGTGTTCGGCGGCCGCCCCGGCTGGAGCGACGGCACACCCGGGCCGGTCTATGTCGACAGCGACAACCGCGGTGGCGCCCGGGAGGCCGTGCGCCACCTCGTCGGCCTCGGCCGCACCCGGATCGCGCACATCGCGGGCGCCCTCGACCAGACGTCCGCGGTGGACCGGCTCGACGGCTTCCGGGACGTCATGGCGGACGCCGACCCGAGGATGGTCGTCGAGAGCGACTTCACCCCGGCCGGCGGCGAACGCGCGATGCGTGAACTCCTCGACCGCTGCCCCGACCTGGACGGCGTGTTCGCCGCCAACGACCTCACCGCCGCGGGTGCCCTGCGGGTCCTGCGCGAACGCGGGCGGCGGGTACCCGAGGACGTCGCCGTGATCGGCTTCGACGACATGCTGCCCGTCGCCGAGCAGACCGACCCGCCGCTGACCACGATCCGCCAGGACATAGAGGAGATGGGCCGCCTGATGGCCCGGCTCCTGCTGCGCCGCCTCGACCGCAGCACCACCGGCCGGGCCGACGCGGACACCCCGGCCGCCGTGGTCCTGCCGACGACCCTGGTGCGCCGGGCCTCGGCCTAGCCGGAGCCCCGGAGCCCCGGAGCGGTGCGGGTTCGCTCACGGCTGCTGCTGTGCGCTCCGGATCACCGCGAAGCGGGCGCCGGACGGATCGGCCAGCTTGGCGATCCGGCCCACGTCCGGCACGTCCGTGGCGGGCATCCGGACCGTGCCGCCCAGCTCCTGCGCCTTGGCGACGGCCGCGTCGGTGTCGGTCACCTCGAAGTACGGCAGCCAGTACGGGCCGGTCGCGGCCTCCATCGGGTCGTCGGCCAGCGGGACCAGGCCGCCGAACATGGAGTCCTCCCCGCCCCCGGCGGGGTTCAGACAGGTGTAGGTGCCGCCGGGGAACGGGACCCCGGACGTCTCGTGGCCGAGCACCTTGTGGTAGAACGCGGCAGCCGCCGCGATGTCCGGCGTGTACAGCTCGACCCAGCACAGCGAACCGGTCTCCTCGGCCACGTCCACCCCCTTGATCCGCCCCGGCTGCCAGAGGCCGAACTGCACTCCGGCCGGGTCCGCGAGGATCGCCATGTGGCCCTGGCCCATGACGTCGATCGGCGGGTGCAGCACCCGGCCGTGGGCCTGCTCCGCCGTCTTCGCGGTGGCCTCCACGTCCGGGCTCTGGAAGTACACGTTCCAGGACGGCGGGCCCTGTTCCGCGGTGGTCTGCATACCGCCGGCCGCGGTCCTCCCGCCGAGCTGGAAGAAGCCGTAGCCGCCGGCCTCGGGGCCCGCCGAGACGAACTGCCAGCCGAACAGGGCGGCGTAGAAGGCGGTGGCGCCTTCGATGTCGGACGTACCGAGGTCGATCCAGTTCGGGGAGCCGTCGACGAAACGGGTGGTGAGCATCTGCGCCCTCCTTGAAGGGGGTCCCGGTGCCTGCACTGCCGAGTCTTGCACCGCCCACTGACACCCGCTGCCGCAGCGACCCGACCGAGCGGGGCACGGCAACGGCGGACACGGAGATCACCATCCGTGACGGCGGATGCTCCGATTGTTGCTCCCGCCTCCGCGCGCCGCCGTGCGCCACGGCGGCGCGCGGGAGGATCATCGGGCGACCGGAGCTGTCGGACCGCCGCGTTGATCCGGCGTTGATCGAACGTTTTTCGCCGCCCGGCACGATCCTGTCCATGCAGATCGACACCATCGCCACGCCCGACCTCGCCTGGCAGGCCGGGGCGCTGTGCGCGCAGACCGGGGCGGACTTCTTCTTTCCCGAGCCGGGCAGCTCGGTGCGTGAGGCGAAACGCATCTGCGGTATGTGCGAGATGCGCTCCGCCTGCCTCGACTACGCCCTCGCCAACGACGAGCGCTTCGGGGTCTGGGGCGGCCTGTCGGAGAAGGAACGGCTCCAGCTCCGGCGCGCGGCCAACTGAAAAACCCTGTGTTCCACCGCCACCCGGCCAGTTAAGATCACGGCGCGTCCGGACGTAGCGCAGAGGTAGTCGCGCGCCCTGCACAGGCGGATACGCCGGTTCGAATCCGGTCGTCCGGACGCGCTCACGGTCCCGTAGAGCAGAGGCAGACTCGCCGCCTTGTCAGGGCGGATACGCCGGTTCGAATCCGGCCGGGACCACGGTACGACGGACATGGGGCGGGCGGGACGGATGGGCGAGCTGATCACCGGGGCGATCACCGAATCGGACACCAGGTCGGCGATCGAAGCCGCCCCCGAAACCGTCACCGAGGCGGAACTGGCGGCCTTCCACCGGACCGTGGGCAAGCTGCGGGCGCTGCCCGTCGACGACGCCCGCAGGCTGCGGGCGGAGCAGGTCGCCGCGTCCTTCGCCCGCGACGGACGGCTGCGCCGCCGCAAGTCGCGCAGCACCGAGACCTCGGCCGCCGACGCGGCGGCGATGGCGGCCACCGCGACCGGCGCGGTGGACCGGCGCGAGGACGCGCCCCTGGCCGCCCCCGGCACCGGCGGCAGCTTCCGCAGACCGCGTACCTGTTATGTCTGCAAGGAGCCCTATCGACAGGTCGACTCCTTCTACCACCGGCTCTGCCCGCGGTGCGCCGAGGACAACACCACCCGTCGGGGCCTGAGCACCGATCTCGGCGGTCGTCGCGTGCTGCTCACCGGCGGCCGGGTCAAGATCGGGTTCCAGCTGGCCCTGATGATGCTGCGCGACGGCGCGGAGGTGCTCGTCACCTCCCGCTTCCCGCACGACACCGTGCGCCGCTTCCGGGCCGCGCCCGGCAGCGCCGAGTGGCTCGACCGGCTCACCGTGCTCGCCGTCGACCTGCGCGACCCACGCCAGGTGCTGGGACTCTGCGAGGAACTGCGCCGAGCGGGCGAGCCGCTGGACATCCTCGTCAACAACGCGGCACAGACCGTGCGCCGACCGCCCGAGTCGTACGGGCTGCTCGCCGCCGGCGAGTACGACGCCCTGCCCGAGGGCGCCCGCCAGGCGCCGGGCTTTCGCCCGATGCGGATGCTGGAGGGCTCGGCGGACGCCCTGCCCGCCGCCCTGCGCGAGGCCGACGAGGCCGGACTGCTCCCCGACCCGGCCCCGGAGAACTCCTGGTCGGCGCGGCTCGGCGCCCTCGACCCGGCCGAGGTGCTGGAGACCCAGCTGGTCAACGCCCTCGCCCCGGCCCTGTTGTGCGACCGGCTGCTGCCGCTGCTGCTCGCCTCCCCGCACCCGCGTCGCTACGTCGTCAACGTCACCGCGGTCGAGGGCCGGTTCGCCGTGCGCAACAAGACCGCCGGCCATCCGCACACCAACATGGCCAAGGCGGCCCTGAACATGCTCACCCGCACCAGCGCCGCCGAACTCGCGGAACAGGGCGTGCACATGTGCGCCGTCGACACCGGATGGATCACCGACGAGAACCCGGCGCCGAAGAAGGACCGGATGGCCCGGGCCGGGTTCCGCACCCCGCTGGACATCGTGGACGGAGCGGCCCGCGTCTACGACCCGATCGTGCGGGGCGAGTCGGGGGAACCGCTGTCCGGGGTGTTCCTCAAGGACTACCGCGAAGCAGCCTGGTGACCACCGTCCGGGCTCCGGCCCGGGCGCCGCATCGTCGTGAACACCTCGGTCCAGAAACGCTGTTGCTGCGGCGACGCGCCCACCAGATAGGTCGCGCGCAGCTTCGCGGGCAGCAGCGGGACGAGCCGGGACACCGCGGCACGGTGCTTCTTCAGCTGCGACAACTCCGCGTTGGCCAGCAGCTGATGGACGATGTCGCTGTCGTCGTCGCCCTCGTCGGAGTGCTCGGCCGCGCGCCGCAGCCGGGCCTCCCAGGCGTCGATGTCGCGGGCGAGCTCCCGCAGCCCGGTGACCGGCCGGCCCCGGAAGCGGTCGATCAGCGCGGTGAGCGGCACGGGCGCGTACTCGCCGTCGCCGAGATAGACCGTGGCCATCTCCAGCGGCAGCCCGCGGCGGTGCAGCTTGATCAGCCGCTCCATGGTGCGCTTGGTGATCCAGGCCCGGCCGTCGTCGTCGATGTCGTGCTTCCACCACTCCAGGACCGTCTCCGCGTCCGCGCCGTAACGGGCGAGCAGCCACTCGTTGGCCGGGATGTCGTCCGGCTCCACCTCCAGGGACGCGGTGAACCGGGACGCCTGGGCGATGTTGTTCCGCGACACCAGCAGCTTGCGACCGAGGTGGTACGGCGGGTTCTGCACGGCTATCTGCGCCCGTAGCTGCTCGATCCGGCGCCCGGCCAGCGACCACTCCTGGGTGATCTCCATCAGCTTGGCGAACGCGGCCTTGTCCTTGGGCCGGTTGTACTCGTCCCACACGATCACCTTGGGCTCCGGGCCGGTGAACTTAGCGGCCAGCAGGTTGTCCAGGGTGCCGTCGGCGGCCGGGACCGGCGCGCACAGGTCCTCGACGTTGGTCACGGGCAGCGAGAAGTACAGTGCCTCCCGCCCGAGCCCCGCGCGCACCGTCTCCCGCACCAGCTCCGTCTTGCCGCACCCCGGCGGCCCCTGGAGCAGCACGGTCCAGCGGTTGCGCAGCGCGGCCCGCACGACCTGCCGTACCGGGTCGGCGATCCGTGACGGGTTGGGCACGTTCAACGCCGCCGCGACCTGGTCGAGGATCTCGGCCGTGCGGTTCGGGCCCGGTCTGCCGTCCGGACCGGGCTCGGCCAGCCGCAGCCGTTCGCCGTCCACCAGGGGCAGGCCCCAGCGCAGCGGGAAGCCCTCGCGGGCGTTGGCCAGGACGTGGTCGAGGGTGCGCGGGGAGAACAGCTCGCGCAGCGCCGGAGGGAGCGACGCCCACAGGGAGAAGACCGGACGCAGGTCCCACGGACGGTACTTGGCGGCGAGATGGCGTCGCCAGGAGGTGTCGTTCGCCGTGATCCGCAGGGTGACCATGCGGTCGAGGAGCGCCAGGTCGCTGCGCCGGGCCGAGGTCTCGGCCAGCGACTCGTTGTCGGTGAGGAAGACGCCGATGCAGCCGAGGGCACGCAGATCGTGCTCGCCGAGGGTCCAGTCGCAGGCGATCTGCATCAGCTGCGCCTGGATCGTGTCGCCCGCCTGGAGGGAGTCGTCGACGAGCAGCACGAACGGCCGACCGGGCTTCAGCTGGTTCATCACCAGCTGGCGCAGCACGAGTTCACCCGTGCGCGGGTCTCGTACCGGCGCGTTGACCAGCAGGTCGTCCGGTGTCAGGTTCGCCGCCGGGACGTACACCAGCGTGGCGTCCGGGTGGGCGCGGGCGACATGCGAGAAGAACGTCGCCGTCTTGCCGATGCCGTGCTCACCGAAGATCTGGCCGGTCTGCCCCAGCTCGATCATCGCGTCGATGAATCCTTCGAGGCGTGAGACCTCGTCGGCCCCGCGGCCGTGGTCGGCGGCGGAGGCGAACTGCCCTGCGAGCGTGCTCATCTACCTGTCCTGTGTCCCCGTGTGTCGGTGTCCCTGTGTGTCCATGTGCGCGTGCGCCCGGTCACCCGGGTCTCCCGGACGGCGGTGTCTCCGTGGGCACGCGATGGCAGGCCATCGCCGGCGTGTGCGTCTCGGGCCACTCGCTGCCGCCCTCGGTGATCAGCCAGATCCATTTCTCCGGCTCCGCGGGCGTGATCGCGGGTGCGTATCCGTCGGTGAGGATCACGACGGCGTCCGGACGGACGTCGAGCCGCCGCCCGTCCACCTCCGTACGTCCCTCCACGTAGTCCGCGACGGCCTGGAAGCTGGTGCCGCCCCCGCCGTACACCCGCTCGCCCGGGGCGAAGGGCATCACCACGGTGTCGAAGGACAGCCAGTGCGCCTCGACCCCGTCGATCCGGCCGACGAGACCGGTCAGCCAGGTCACCACGTGCTGCGGCATGGAGCCCGAGGTGTCGTAGGCGATGACGAGGACCTTCTCGCGCACCGGGCCGCGTCGCGCGAGCATCGGCTCCTGACCGAGGGCGGCGAGCAGGGCGCCACGCTTCTTCGGGTACACCAGCCGCTCGCCGTCGCGCAGCTTCGAGCCGAGGACGTCGACGAGCCAGCGCTGCCACCAGTGGACGGTACGCGTGCGCGAGGTATCGCCGCGCAGCACGCCCGCGCCGAGGTTCCCCCAGATCCGCGAGATCCGCGCCGGACCGTCCTCGCTGCGGCGCATCAGGTCGAGCAGTTCGCGCTCCGCGCCCGCGTGTCCGCGCCGGGCCGCCAGCAGGGAGTTGAGCAGCACGGAGGACACGACCGCGTCGACGGTCTCCGGGTCGGCGGGCACCCCGCCCTCCGCCAGATGCACACACAGCCGCCGCTGCGGGACCGGTGGATGCCGCATCCGCTTCAGCTCGCCGTGGACACGCAGGTCCGTGGCGATGAACGTCTCGTACGGGACCGGCTCCAGGCCGTGCGCCGTCAGGTCCGCGCGGTAGGCCTCGTACACCTCGCGCGGGTCGATTCCGGTGGGCCGGCCGTTCAGCGTGGGCAGTGCCGTCCGGCCGAGGCGGACCAGTGCCACATGGTTGATGGAGACCTCGGCCGCCAGCTCGAACACCGGGTCGTCGCGCAGTTCGGGCTCGGCGTACAGATGCCGGTGCACCAGGTGGCGCGCCTCGTGGAACAGCACGAACTTCACGCCGTCCAGGCCCAGTCGGACGAAAAAGTCCGGGTTGAACAGCAGCAGACAGGTGCCGTCGCCGGAGGCGACCACGGCCGCCGTGTCCACCGCGGTGGTCGCGATCTGGTGGTGGCACTTGGCGTACAGCCAGGACGCCACCGCCGACTCGGTCAGGCCGAAGTCCAGCAGGGCGGCCTCCTTCAGCCGCCGTGCCTCCCCGACCACCGCAGGATCCGCCGGTCGGTACCGCTCCAGCGCCCTGCGGTCGGCCAGGTCCACGACCGGGGGACGCCGACGCCCCCGCTCCCCGTACGCCATCGCGTGCCCCCCGTTCCCCCCGTGCGGCGCGCCACGTGCCATGTGCCCCCGTGCCGCATGGCACGTGACCGCGTGACCCATTGGTACCAGCCCGCACCGACAACGGGCGAAGGCATTACGCTCGGGCCTCAAGGGCGGGGCCGTAGCGCAGAGGCAGGCGCACCGGTCTCCAAAACCAGAACACGCTGGTTCGAATCCAGCCGCCCCGCCCCCTCGCCCGGCTGCTCGTCCCGGACGCGGACGCCGGTTCAGGCGATGGCGCCCGCGGTCACCACCAGCTCGGGGGCGGTGCCGTGGAAGGTGGGCATCAGCTGTGCCAGCACCGCCCAGGCCTCCTCGCTCTCGCCGAGGTGGTCGCGCACCAGCGGGCGCAGCGCGTCCTGGGCGGCGGCCAGGCGCGCCGGGAACAGGGTGTGCCCCAGGGACAGCAGCCCCAGGGCGCGGGCGGCGGGGCCGTGCTCCGTCGCGTACTCGGCCGGGCCGCTCAGGATTCCGGCCTGCCGCACGCGGTGGGTGAACTTGCGATGGGTGCCGAACCCGGCGCGCAGCGCGGGCGGACAGTCCGGCCGTACGGACAGGGCCCAGCGTGCGTATCCGGGCAGCGGACGCTCCCCGTCCGCGTCGGCGACCTCCTGCCAGTCCGGGCGCTCCACGACCATGGAGGCGGCCGCACGTCCCTGTTCCATGGAGGCGACCGTGCGCAGGGCGCCGACCAGGCCGAGGCGGGTGAAACTCTCGGGCACCGGCGGTTCCTGTCCGCGCAGCGTGGGGGCGACGGGCACCGGTTCCGTACGGCCGGGGCCGAACGGCACACCGCGGACGATCGCCCGGCGGATGCCGTCGTTCGCCGGGAGGTGCCGCCACACCACGGTGTTCAGCTCGGAGTCGTCCTCCTCCAGGGCCCACAGCAGCATGGACGCGGGCACCGGCGGCCACGTCCACCTGGACAGCAGCCGACGCTGTGCCTCCGGGGACCGGTCGGGGCGGGACAGGCCGATGCGCCGGCGGACCCGCCTGGCGATTTTGTTCTCGACCAGGCCCAGCAGGAAGTCGACCGCCTGCTGCGAGGTGCTGTCGTCATGCATGGCGGCATGATGCCGCAGGTCCGCGGCGGGCCGCACGGGGAATTCGGCCCGCCGCGCGCGTGCGGTCAGCCCGCGGCGCGCGCCGCCATCCGGGCCTTGCGGGCCGCGAGCTTCTCGTCGAACTTCAGGGCCTCCGAGTCGAGGCCGCCCATGAACAGGCCGAGCTCCTCCTGCGCCTGGAGACCCTCGGGGCCGAGGCCGTCGATCTCCAGGACCTTCAGGTGACGCAGGACGGGCTGGATGACGTCGTCGTGGTGGATGCGCAGGTTGTAGACCTCGCCGATGGCCATCTGCGCGGCGGCGCGCTCGAAGCCGGGCATGCCGTGACCGGGCATCCGGAAGTTCACGACGACGTCCCGCACCGCCTGCATGGTCAGGTCGGGGGCCAGTTCGAAGGCTGCCTTCAGCAGGTTGCGGTAGAAGACCATGTGCAGGTTCTCGTCGGTCGCGATGCGGGCCAGCATGCGGTCGCAGACCGGGTCGCCGGACTGGTGTCCGGTGTTGCGGTGCGAGATGCGGGTCGCCAGCTCCTGGAAGGCGACGTACGCGACCGAGTGCAGCATCGAGTGACGGTTGTCCGACTCGAAGCCCTCGCTCATGTGCGCCATGCGGAACTGTTCGAGCTTGTCCGGGTCCACCGCGCGCGAGGTGAGCAGGTAGTCCCGCATCACGATGCCGTGCCGGCCCTCCTCGGCCGTCCAGCGGTGCACCCAGGTGCCCCAGGCGCCGTCCCGGCCGAACAGGGAGGCGATCTCGTGGTGGTAGCTGGGGAGGTTGTCCTCGGTCAGCAGGTTCACCACCAGGGCGATCCGGCCGATCTCCGTGACCTTGGACTGCTCCTTGCCCCAGGCCTCGCCGTCCTCGAAGATGCCGGGGAAGTTGCGGCCGTCGCTGAACGGCACGTACTCGTGGGGCATCCAGTCCTTGGCGACCTTCAGGTGACGATTCAGCTCCGTCTCGACGACTTCCTCCAGTGCGTACAGGAGCTTGGCGTCTGTCCACACAGCAGGGCTGCCGAGGTGAGGGGAGGTGATCGTCACGGGTAACTCCAGGGGACGCGGTGCACGGTCGAACGGTCCGGCGAGCGGTGCCGGAACTTACGGAATCGTAGGCTACGAAGCCGTAGGTTACGTTGCCGTAGGTTAAGTTCTCCGTAAAGACCGCTGATCAGCCCGCCTTTTTGCGTGAAACCCGTACTTCTGTCGCGGCCGGGCTCGGGGCGGCACGGCGGCCCCGAGAGGGGCGACTCCCGGGGCCGGGCAGACGATGTTCACCTGAACGGGGCGTATCGCGGTAACGGAAGATACGGGAGGCGCGGGGGGATCCGGGAGATGCGGGACGTAAAGGTCCTGCGGATGTCAGGTGCGAAGGCCGTGCTGGCTCAGACGTAGAGGTCCCGCAGGCGCACCGACAGGCAGGTCACGCAGCCTTCGAGCTTCTCGAACTCGCTGATGTCCACCACGACCACCTCATGGCCCAGGTCCGTGAGCAGCTCCGCCGTCTTCGGCGCACTCGCGGCCATGAGCAGCTTGCCGCCGCCGAGCAGCACCACGTGCGAGCCGGACTCCTCGGGCACCGGGAGGAAGCGGGGGAACAGGGAGGGCTGGTCCACGTTCGGGATGTGCCCGAGGACCGTCCCGTCGGGCAGCGCGGTGACCGCCGACTTCAGGTGCAGCACCTTGCTCACGGGCACGGACACGACCCGCGCGCCCAGCGGCTCGAAGGCGGCGCGCAGCTGCTGCACGCCGGCCGCGTTGGTGCGCCCGCCCCGGCCGACGTAGACCGTGTCGTCGATCTTCAGGACGTCGCCGCCGTCGAGTGTGCCCGGCTCCCAGATCCAGTTCACCGAACAGCCCAGCCGGGCCACGGCCTCCTCGACCCCGGCGGTCTCCTCGCGCCGGGCCTCGGCGCCGGGCCGGGCGATCAGGGCGACGTTCCGGTACATGACCACCGTGTCCTCGACGAACACGGAGTCGGGGCAGTCGTCGGCCGGCTCCACCTCGACCGTCTCCCAGCCGTGCGCCTGGAGCGCCGCCACGTACGCCTCCCACTGCTCGACGGCGAGATCGACGTCGGGCTGTTCCCGCTCGATGTGGGTCACCAGGCCTTCGGCGAGGCGCGGACCGGGGCGGCGGACGAGGGCCTTCTTGCTGGGCACGAGGAGTCTCCGTATCCACTGTGTGTACTCGGTGTCCATGATGCGGCGCAGGCTGGACATCATGCAGTGCGGGCGCACGCCGGCAGAACCCCCGGTGAGGGGCTGTGGCCCTCCTGAGACACGGCCGCCCGGCCCCGGGAGGCCGGGGCCGGGCGGCCGATGGAGGGTGACGGAGGCCGGGAAGGGCCGCTACCCGATCTCGTCCGGGGTGATCTCCCGCAGCTCCCCGTCCAGCAGCAGCCAGCGCGTGATGCCCAGGGACTCCAGGAACGGCAGGTCGTGGGAGGCCACGACCAGCGCGCCCTCGTAGGACTCCAGGGCCGTCGTCAGCTGCCGGACGCTCGCCATGTCGAGGTTGTTCGTCGGCTCGTCGAGCAGCAGGAGCTGCGGCGCGGGCTCCGCCAGCATCAGCGCGGCCAGGGCCGCCCGGAAACGCTCGCCGCCGGAGAGCGTCGCCGCCTGCTGGTCGGCCCGGGCCCCACGGAACAGGAAGCGGGCCAGGCGGGCCCGGATCTGGTTGTTCGTGGCACCCGGGGCGAACCGGGCCACGTTCTCGGCGACGGTCAGCCCGTCGTCGAGGACGTCGAGCCGCTGCGGCAGGAAGCGCAGCGGGACATGCGGCTGCGCCTCGCCCGCGACCGGCGTCAGCTCCCCGGCGATCGTGCGCAGCAGCGTGGTCTTGCCCGCGCCGTTGCGCCCGATCAGCGCCACCCGCTCCGGACCGTGCAGGTCGAGGCCGCCGGCCACGCTCGCCCCGTACGCGAGTTCCAGATCCCGCAGGGTGAGCACGGTCCGGCCCGGCGGTACGGCCGTGTACGGCAGGTCGACGCGGATCTCGTCGTCGTCCCGTACGGCGTCCGCCGCGTCGTCGAGCCGGTCCCGTGCCTCGGCGAGCCGCTCCTCGTGCATGATGCGGTGCTTGCCCGCGGACTCCTGTGCCGCGCGTCTGCGCGCCCCCATGACGATCTTCGGTTCGCGTTTCTGCTCGAACATCTTCTGGCCGTACCGCTTGCGCCGTGCCAGCTTGACCTGCGCGTCGACCAGCTCGCGCTTCTGCTTGCGCAGGTCGGCCTCCGCGACCCGCACCATGCGTTCGGCGGCCTCCTGCTCGGTGGCCAGCAACTCCTCGTACGCCGAGTAGGTGCCGCCGTACCAGACGATCTCGCCGGAGCGCAGGTCCGCGATCTGGTCGACCAGTTCCAGGAGTTCGCGGTCGTGGCTGACCACGACCAGGACGCCCGGCCAGGCGGAGACGGCCGTGTACAACCGCTTGCGCGCGTACAGGTCGAGGTTGTTGGTGGGCTCGTCGAGGAGGAGGACGTCCGGCCGGTCCAGCAGGAGTGCGGCCAGCCGCAGCAGCACGGACTCGCCGCCCGACACCTCGCCGATCGTGCGGTCCAGGCCGATGTGGCCGAGACCGAGTTCGCCGAGGGTGGCGAGCGCGCGCTCCTCGACGTCCCAGTCGTCGCCGATGATCTCGAACTGCCGCTCGGAGGCGTCGCCCCGCTCGATGGCGTGCAGCGCGGCGCGCCGGGCGGCGATGCCGAGGGCCTCGTCGACCTTGAGGGCGGTGTCGAGCGTGACGTTCTGCGGGAGGTAGCCGACCTCGCCCGCGACCCGGACGGCTCCGTCGGCCGGGACCAGTTCCTGGGCGATCAGCTTCAGCAGGGTCGACTTCCCCGAGCCGTTGACGCCGACGAGACCGGTTCTGCCGGGGCCGAAGGAGACGTCCAGGCCGTCGAAGACGGAGGTGCCGTCGGGCCAGGCGAAGGAGAGGGACGTACAGGTGAGGGATGCGGACATACAGGCCTCGCGGTTGCTTGATGCGGTCAGGGCAAGCGCGTATCAAGACACCGCGGGGCAATCGCCGGAAAGTCCTGTGCCGGAACTCAGGAGGACGGCTCGGACGCCGAGGTCGCACACCAAACACACACCCTCGGGTGTGTGCGGCGGTGTCTCAGGACCTCAGACGAGCAACGTCCTTCTCCAATCGACGACAACAGGAACGTCATCCACGGTACGAAGACCCTCGGGGGACGTCAATCGAATTAGGCGCGGGCCGCTGTGCCGTGCGACTCGTGCCGTGCGACTCCTCCGGTCCCGGGACCCGTTGGTGTCGGATTCCTGCCAGCCGAGCGGGGGGACCCGCTGCTTGAGTGGTCTCCATGACGAACCCGAGCACCTTGCGCGAGCGCGCCCTCGCCTTCCGAGCCCTGCACATTCCCGGACGCCCGCTCGTCCTGCCGAACGCCTGGGACGCCGCGAGCGCCCGGGTCGTCGAGGACGCGGGCGCCGCGGCCGTCGCGACCACCAGCGCCGGCCTGGCCTGGTCCCTGGGCGCGGCCGACGGCGACCGCCTCGACCGGGAGCGGGCCGTCGGGGCCCTGACGGCCGTCGCGTCCGCGGTCCGGGTGCCGGTGAGCGCGGACATCGAGGGCGGCTACGCGCCGGATCCGCAGGGCGTCGCCGCGACCGTCCGCGCGGTGCTCGCGGCGGGCGCCGTGGGTGTGAACATCGAGGACGCGCTGCACGAAGGGCCCGAGCCGCTGCGGCCGGTCGCGGAGCAGGCCGAGCGGATCGCCGCCGCCCGCGCCGCCGCCGACGCGCAGGACGTGCCGCTGTTCGTCAACGCCCGGATCGACACCTATCTGCGGGGCGCCGGGGGAGTGGACCGCACGCTGGAACGGGCCGCCGCGTTCCTCGCCGCGGGCGCCGACGGGATCTTCGTCCCCGGGGCCGTCGACCCGGAGACCGTCAAGCTCCTCGTCGACGGTGTGGACGGTCCGCTCAACATCCTGATCGGCCCCGGCTCCCCCTCGGTCGCCGCACTGGCCGGGCTCGGCGTCGCGCGCGTCAGCGCCGGTTCGGGCCTGGCCGAGGCCGCGTACGCCGAGGTCCGCCGGGTCGCGCGGGAGCTGCTGGACACGGGGACGTACGACGTGCCGGCCGGTGGGCCCGGCTACGGCGGGCTGAACAAGCTGCTGGCAGGCAGGCCCTAGCCGGCGTCCCGCAGCAGTTGCGCCAGGTCGTGGTCGAGGTCGAGATGGAGGTGCTCCTGGCCGATCTCGACCAGCTCGCTCGTGGCGTGCAGGAAGCGGCGGATCTCCGCCGAGTGGACGTGCACGACGGCGGTGCCCTCGGGCGCGTGGAACTCCATGACGGTGCGGCCGTACCCGTACGGCCGGATCCGTACGTCGCCGTGGCCCTCCGGGCCGTGCAGGCCGGCCTTCAGCAGGTCGCGGGCGAACGTCCAGCAGACGTCGACGCCTTCGAGGGTGGCCGGGGCCGGGAAGGTCATGTGGATCGCGAACGGGTCGCGCCGGTCGTAGTGCAGCGTGGCGGGGATGCTCGGCACCCGTGGCGCGGCGGCGACCAGACGGGCCTCTACGGACTGCTCGATGACGGTGGACAACGCCTTGCTCCCTAGGACGGCTGGACGGCGGAACCGGACGGGACGGGTACTGGTAGAGACGTACGAAACGGCCCTTCCGTGCACCCGAGTGCCGAGTGACCTCGGTCACCGACGTCAATCCGGGAGCGGTCGAGGGCAGTGATCAAGGTCGGATCCACAGCGGATCCAGGGCGCGTCGAGGGAGCTACTGCCGCTGCCCGCAAGGCAGTTGAGGCGACCGGACGCACTCTGGACGTGGGCGGGGCGGTGGGCTAGCTTCGCCCGCCATGAGACGTTCGGTGCACTTGGGGAAGACGAGACGCACGACCCCTGCCGGCCGGTCGCGCCGGTCCGCCCGCCTCCTGGCCGCGGCGGTGACGGCGACGGTGTGCGCGCTGGCCGCGGTACCGGCGCAGGCCCACACACAGCCTCGGCCGCAGCCCCACGCGCGGCCTCACCCGACCCCGCACTGGGAGCCGAAGGACACCGGCGCACCCGACGTCCGGCTGCGCGGACTGTCCGCCGTCGACCGGGACACGGCCTGGGTGGCCGGGACCGGCGGGACCGTCCTGCGCACCACGGACGGCGGGGCGAGCTGGCGCGACGTGTCACCGCCGGGCGCCGCCGACCTCCAGTTCCGGGACGTCGAGGCGTTCGACGCGCGGCACGCCGTGGTGCTGGCCATCGGCGAGGGCGAGGCGTCGCGGATGTACCGCACCGACGACGGCGGGGCGAGCTGGACGGAGTCCTTCCGCAACACCGACGCCAGGGCCTTCTACGACTGCCTCACCTTCTTCGACCGGCGGCACGGCCTGGCGATGAGCGACCCGGTGGACGGCCGGTTCCGCATCCTGTCCACCGGCGACGGCGGCCGCACCTGGCGGGTCCTGCCGAGCGCCGGTATGCCGGCCGCCCTGGACGGCGAGGCGGGCTTCGCCGCGAGCGGCCAGTGCCTGGTCGCCGCCGGGCCGCGGGACGTCTGGCTGGCCACCGGCGGGGGCGCACACGCGCGTGTGCTGCACTCGGCCGACCGCGGTCTGACCTGGACGGCGGCCGACACCCCGATCCCGGCCGGGGACCCGGCCCGCGGTGTCTTCGCGCTCGCCTTCCGCGACCGCGGCCACGGTCTCGCGGTCGGCGGCGACTACCGGGCCGACCAGGCGTCCCCGGACGCGGCGGCCCGTACCTTCGACGGCGGCCGCGCCTGGGGGCCCGCCGCCGTGCCCCCGCCCGCGTACCGTTCCGGCGTCAGCTGGCTTCCGCGCAGTCGTACGGCAGCCCTCGCGGTCGGCCCCACCGGCACGGACCTGACGACGGACGGCGGCCGCACCTGGCGGACGATCGACCCGGGCTCGTACGACACCGTGGACTGCGCGGCCGTCGGCCTCGGCTGCTGGGCCGCGGGGGAGAAGGGGCGGGTGGCCCGGCTGGCGTACTGACCCGGCCGCGCCTCAGCCGAGCGTCTCGCGGTACCGCTCCAGCGCGGGTGCCGTCTTCGTCGCCGTGAACTCGGTGATGCGGTACGCGCACACACCGGCCACGGTGAAGGGGTCGCCCGCGGCGACCTCCTCGATCGCGGCCCGGTCCGCCGCGACGGCGAGGATCACCCCGCCGTCGCGGGGGTCCTTGCGCCCGGACGCCAGGAACAGCCCCTTCTCGTACTGCTCGTCGAGCCAGGCCACATGGGCGTCCAGCACGGCGTCGACGGCTTCGAGCGGGGCGGTGTAGGTCAGCTCCAGTACGAACATGATCAAGAGCCTGGCCCCCGGTGCGGGCAGGAGCGGAGGGGACCGTAGGCTCGTCGCACCATGACGACCGTACCCATCCCCGCGGGCTGGCCCGCGACCGAGGAAGAGGCCCGCGCCGTCCAGGACGAGCTGCGCGGACGGGTGGTGACGGACGAGCCGGGGCCGCCGCCCGGGTCCGGGCACGTCACCGGTGTCGACGTCGCCTACGACGACGAGCGGGACGTGGTCGTGGCGGCGGCCGTCGTCCTCGACGCGGCCGGGCTCGGTGTCGTCGCCGAGGCCACGGCGGTCGGCCGGATCTCCTTCCCGTACGTGCCCGGCCTGCTGGCGTTCCGCGAGATCCCGACGGTCCTCGCCGCCCTCGCGGCCCTGCCCTGTCCGCCCGGCCTGGTCGTCTGCGACGGCTACGGTCTCGCCCACCCCCGCCGCTTCGGTCTCGCCAGCCACCTCGGCGTGCTCACCGGCCTGCCCACCATCGGCGTCGCGAAGAACCCCTTCACCTTCGCGTACGACGAGCCGGGCGCCCGGCGTGGTGCGGCCGCGCCGCTCAGGGCGGGCGCGGAGGAGGTCGGACGGGCGCTGCGCACCAGGGACGGCGTCAAGCCGGTGTTCGTCTCGGTCGGCCACCGGGTCGGCCTGGACAACGCCTGCGCCCACACGCTCGCCCTCACCCCCGCCTACCGGCTCCCCGAGACCACCCGCCGGGCGGACGCGCTGTGCCGGCGGGCGCTTCAGGAGGCGGTCACGCGCCAGGAACCCACCTCGCGGTAGTCGGAGTCGTGGACCGGCGCCCCGTCGCCCGGTTCGAGCGCGTAGTGGCGCAGGTTGCCGCCCCAGTACCGCAGGATCCGCCCCAGCTCGCCCGCCGGGTCCTGCGCCAGTTTTCCTTCGTCCACCGTGACTTCGAGCAGGAACTTCACGTCGAACCTCGCCTTCGATTGCTTTCCCGTGCTTCCTGGCCAGGCTTCGATCGTTTCATTGAAACGCCCGTTGAGGCTTCTCCCGCAACAGGCCCAGGAGGGGCCCGCCGTGCGCCCGAAAAGTCTCAAATCTCGCAGAGGTGCGCACAGATGACGGACCGTCATCCGGTTGTCCGGGCCCGGCCGCCGCGCCCGTCCCCGGGGCCCGCGCCCGTGTGCCGCACTGAGTACGCGTTCTGAGTACCTGTACGGATGTGGCCCGGCCGGGTCGGCCGACAGGCTGGGCCGCATGACGACGCAGCGTTCCCCGAAGCCCCTCGCCGACCCGAACCGCCCTGTCGAGCGGGCCGTGACGGCCGTCCTGATCCTTGCCGCGCTGGCGGGTGTCGCCTGGATAGCCGGGATGATCTACACGGTGGTGGCCTGGCCGCTCTAGAGCTCCAGGCCTGTGCGGCCTCAGCGGGTGGCGGCCACCCGGAAGGTGATCCCCGCCCGGCGCAGCCGTTCCGTCAGCGCGTCGCCCATCGCCACCGCCGTCGTGACCTGCCCGGCCGTCGGCGGAAGGTCGTCGAAGGCCAGGGCGAGCGCCGACTCCGCGAACATCTTCGCCGTCTCGCCGTACCCGGGGTCGCCGCCCGCGACCTCGGTGAACACCCGTCGGCCGCCGCCCTCGCCGACGAAGCGCACCGAGAACCAGCTCTTCGCCCGGGTCCGCTCGCTGGGCCCCTCCCCGGGCTTGAGGCGGTCGGACAGCCAGCGTCGCGCGGGCGGGATCTGGGCGGCCGCGGCCAGCGCCCCCACGGCGGCGACCCCGCCCAGCGCGACGGGCAGGCGCCGTACGGCCGCGTAGTGGCGGTAGCGGAAGTCGGGGCCGTAGCGCTCCAGGGCCTTCGCCGAACGCCGGACGATCTGCGGGTCTATGGTCGGCAGGGGCAGTGCCCAGGCGCCGACCTCCCCGGCGAACCGCGGCGCGCCCGTCGGGGCCGAGGCCCGGCGGCCCATGAGCCGCGGTTCGTGCCGTCCGCGGTCCCGTGCGGCGGCCGCCATCTGCCGTCCGCGCGCGAACTGGTTCAGCGCCGAGGCGAACGTGCCGCCGGAGAAGGTGGCGTGCGCCGTCACGAAGCCGTCGACCCGCAGCGGCACGCCCTCGGGGAGCTGACGGACCGTGAAGAGCGCGCCCAGGTCGTGCGGGATCGAGTCGAAACCGCAGGCGTGCACGAGCCGAGCGCCGGTCTCCCGCGCGCGTGCGTCGTGCCGTACGTACACGAGGTCCACGAACTCCGGCTCGCCCGTCAGGTCGAGGTAGTCCGTGCCGGTGTCCGCGCAGGCGGCGACGAGGTCCTCGCCGTAGCTGAGGTAGGGGCCGACGGTCGTGGCCACCACGCGCGCCTGCTCGGCGAGGGCGCGCAGCGAGGCCGGGTCGGACACGTCCGCCCGCAGTACGCCGACCTGCTCGGCGCCGGGCAGCCGGTCGCGCAGCTCCCGCAGCCCGCGCTCGCTGCGGCCCGCGATCGCCCAGCGCAGCCCCTCGGGCGCGTGGGCGGCGAGGTACTCCGCGGTGAGCGTGCCGACGAAGCCGGTGGCCCCGAAGATCACGATGTCGTACGGACGGTCCGTCCTGTTCAGCCTGGCCATGACACCCCTCGCTTCGTGCAGCCGCGCCGCTGTCGGTGGCTGAGGCTAGCGTGCGGAGCGCGGAGCCCTGCGACGAGCCCGGAGGTACCGGACGGCCAGGCGCGGGAATGCCCGGAAGAAACGACAGAAGACACGCTTTGCTCCACTTGGTGCCGCCGGACGGGCGGTCCCGCGGCGCGCCGGGCATACTTGGCTAAGCGCTTGCTTGCCCAGGTCTTGTGTTACGTAGAACGTGTTCTTAGCATCGTCGGTGTTACATCACTAGTGTCACGGTCACGGCTTCAGGGGGCTGGATGACAGCGGCAACGACACCGGACGGCGGCGGCCCGCTCGCGGGCGTACGCGTGGTCGAGCTGGCGGGGATCGGGCCCGGCCCGTTCGCCGCCATGCTCCTCGCCGACCTCGGCGCCGACGTCGTACGGGTGGACCGCCCCGGCGGCCCCGGCCTGGGCGTCGCCCCGGAGTACGACGTCACCAACCGCAACAAGCGCTCGGTGGTCGTCGACCTCAAGACGGCCGAGGGGCCTGCTCGCGTCCTCGACCTCGCCTCCCGCGCGGACATCCTCATCGAGGGGTACCGGCCGGGCGTCGCCGAGCGCCTGGGCGTCGGCCCCGAGGCCTGCCACGCGGTCAACCCGCGGCTGGTCTACGGCCGGATGACCGGCTGGGGCCAGCAGGGCCCGCTCGCCCACCGCGCCGGGCACGACATCGCCTACATCGCGCTCACCGGCACGCTCGGCATGATCGGCGAGCCGGACCGGCCGCCGGCCGTGCCCGCCAACCTGGTCGGCGACTACGCGGGCGGCTCCCTCTACCTCGTCGTCGGCGTCCTCGCCGCACTGCACCACGCGCGCGCGGGCGGCGGCGGGCAGGTCGTCGACGCCGCCATCGTCGACGGCGCCGCCCATCTCGCCGCGATGATCCACGGCATGGTCGCCGCGGGTGGCTGGCAGGACCGGCGGGGCGCCAACCTCCTCGACGGCGGCTGCCCGTACTACGGCACGTACGAGACCGCCGACGGCGGACACATGGCGGTCGGTGCTCTGGAACAGCAGTTCTACGAGGAGTTCCTGGACCTCATCGGACTGAAGGACTTCGCTCCGGCCCGCAAGGACTGGACCCGGTGGGGCGAGCTGCGCGAGGCGGTCGCGGCCCGCTTCCGCACCCGCACCCGGGACGAGTGGACGGCCGTCTTCGAGGGCTCCGACGCGTGCGTGGCTCCCGTGCTGTCGCTGCGCGAGGCCCCGCACCACCCGCACCTGGCCGCCCGCGGCACCTTCATCGACCACGGCGGCATCACCCAGCCCGCCCCCGCGCCCCGCTTCTCCGCGACACCCACCACCGTCCGCAGCGGCCCCGCGCAACCGGGCGCCGACACCGCGGAGGTGGCCCGTGACTGGGAGATACCCGGACTCCTGGCGGACGGCGCCTGACGGACGCACGGCCCGCGTCGCGCAACCCGCGGTGCGGCCGGACGGACCCGAGGCTCCCACGCCCCCGATACCGCTCGGCAGAAACCCTCGTTGAAAGGCTTGTCAGTGAGCACCGAAGCGTACGTGTACGACGCGATCCGCACCCCGCGCGGGCGCGGCAAGGCCAATGGGGCCCTGCACGGTACGAAGCCCATCGACCTGGTCGTGGGCCTCATCCACGAGATCCGCGACCGCTTCCCGGACCTCGACCCGGCCGCGATCGACGACATCGTGCTCGGTGTCGTGGGGCCGGTCGGCGACCAGGGATCGGACATCGCGCGGATCGCCGCCGTCGCCGCCGGTCTGCCGGACACGGTGGCCGGCGTCCAGGAGAACCGCTTCTGCGCCTCGGGCCTGGAAGCGGTGAACATGGCCGCGATGAAGGTCCGCTCCGGCTGGGAGGACCTGGTCCTCGCCGGTGGCGTCGAGTCGATGTCCCGCGTGCCGATGGCCTCCGACGGCGGCGCCTGGTTCAACGACCCGATGACCAACCTCGCCACCAACTTCGTGCCGCAGGGCATCGGCGCCGACCTGATCGCCACCATCGAGGGCTTCTCGCGCCGCGACGTCGACGAATACGCGGCGCTTTCGCAGGAGCGGGCGGCCGCCGCCATGAAGGACGGCCGTTTCGAGCGCTCCGTCGTGCCCGTCAGGGACCGCAGCGGACTCGTCGTCCTCGACCGCGACGAGTTCCCGCGCCCCGGCACCACCGCCGACTCGCTGGCCAGGCTGAAGCCGTCGTTCGCCGACATCGGCGACCTCGGCGGCTTCGACGCCGTGGCCCTCCAGAAGTACCACTGGGTCGAGAAGATCGACCACGTCCACCACGCCGGCAACTCCTCCGGCATCGTCGACGGCGCCTCGCTCGTCGCGATCGGCTCCAAGGAGGTCGGCGAGCGGTACGGGCTCACCCCGCGCGCGCGGATCGTCTCCGCGGCCGTCTCCGGCTCCGAGCCCACCATCATGCTCACCGGACCGGCGCCCGCCTCCCGCAAGGCGCTCGCCAAGGCCGGTCTGACCATCGACGACATCGACCTGGTCGAGATCAACGAGGCCTTCGCGGCCGTCGTCCTGCGCTTCGCGCGGGACATGGGCCTGTCCCTGGACAAGGTCAACGTCAACGGCGGCGCGATCGCGCTCGGCCACCCGCTCGGCGCCACCGGCGCGATGATCCTGGGCACCCTGGTCGACGAACTGGAGCGCCAGGACAAGCGCTACGGCCTCGCCACGCTCTGCGTCGGCGGCGGCATGGGCATCGCCACCGTCGTCGAGCGCCTGTAACCACCCGGCGGACCCTCAGACTTCTACGGAGACACCAGTCATGACCGAGAGCACCACCATCCGCTGGGAACAGGACGACACCGGTGTCGTCACCCTCGTCCTCGACGACCCCAACCAGTCCGCCAACACCATGAACCAGGCGTTCCGCGACTCGCTCGCCGCGATCGCCGACCGCCTGGAGGCCGAGAAGGACGCGATCCGCGGCGTCATCTTCACCTCCGCCAAGAAGACCTTCTTCGCCGGCGGCGACCTGCGCGACCTGATCCGGGTCACGCCCGAGACCGCCCAGGAACTCCTGGACGGCGGCCTGGAGATCAAGCGCAACCTGCGCCGCATCGAGACCCTCGGCAAGCCGGTCGTCGCCGCGATCAACGGCGCGGCCCTGGGCGGCGGCTACGAGCTCGCCCTCGCCTGCCACCACCGCGTCGCGCTCGACGCCCCCGGCTCCAAGATCGGCTGCCCCGAGGTCACCCTCGGCCTGCTCCCCGGAGGCGGCGGCGTCGTCCGCACCGTCCGGCTGCTCGGCATCGCCGACGCCCTGCTGAAGGTGCTGCTCCAGGGCACCCAGTACAGCCCGCGGCGCGCCCTCGACAACGGCCTCGTGCACGAGGTGGCCGACAGCCCCGAGGACCTGCTCGCCAGGGCCCGCGCCTTCATCGACGCCAACCCCGAGTCGCAGCAGCCCTGGGACCGGCCCGGCTACCGCATCCCGGGCGGCACCCCGGCCAACCCGAAGTTCGCGGCCAACCTGCCCGCGTTCCCGGCCAACCTGCGCAAGCAGACCAACGGCGCCCCCTACCCGGCCCCGCGCAACATCCTCGCGGCCGCCGTCGAGGGCGCCCAGGTCGACTTCGAGACCGCCCAGCTGATCGAGGCGCGCTACTTCGTGGAACTGGCGGCCGGCCAGACCTCCAAGAACATGATCCAGGCGTTCTTCTTCGACCTCCAGGCCGTCAACTCCGGCGCCAACCGGCCCACCGGCGTCGAGCCGCGCCAGGTCCGCAAGGTGGCCGTGCTCGGCGCCGGGATGATGGGCGCGGGCATCGCCTACTCGTGCGCCCTCGCCGGCATCGAGGTCGTCCTCAAGGACGTCTCCCTGGAGGCGGCCGTCAAGGGCAAGGGCTACTCCGAGAAGCTGTGCGCCAAGGCGGTGTCCCGGGGCCGTACGAGCCAGGAGAAGGCCGACGCCCTCCTCGCCCGCATCACCCCGACCGCCGACCCGCAGGACCTCGCGGGCTGCGACGCGGTGATCGAGGCCGTCTTCGAGGACACCTCGCTCAAGCACAAGGTGTTCCAGGAGATCCAGCACATCGTCGAACCCGACGCGCTGCTGTGCTCCAACACCTCCACCCTCCCCATCACCGCGCTCGCCGAAGGCGTGGAACGTCAGAGCGACTTCATCGGGCTGCACTTCTTCTCGCCCGTCGACAAGATGCCGCTCGTCGAGATCATCAAGGGCGAGCGCAGTGGCGACGAGGCACTCGCCCGCGCCTTCGACCTGGTCCGGCAGATCAGGAAGACGCCGATCGTCGTCAACGACTCGCGCGGCTTCTTCACCTCGCGGGTGATCGGGCACTTCATCAACGAGGGCGTGGCGATGGTCGGCGAGGGCATCGAGCCCGCGTCCATCGAGCAGGCGGCCGCCCAGGCGGGCTACCCGGCCAAGGTGCTGTCCCTGATGGACGAGCTGACCCTCACCCTGCCCCGCAAGATCCGCAACGAGTCCAGGCGGGCCGTCGAGGAGGCGGGCGGCACCTGGCCCGCGCACCCCGCCGAGGCGGTCATCGACCGCATGGTCGACGAGTTCGGCCGCCCCGGCCGCAGCGGCGGCGCCGGCTTCTACGAGTACGGCGAGGACGGCGCGCGCACCGGCCTGTGGCCGGGGCTGCGGGAGCACTTCACCAAGTCCGGCCACCGGATCCCGTTCGAGGACATGCAGGAACGCATGCTCTTCGCCGAGGCGCTCGACACCGTCAAGCTGCTCGAAGAGGGCGTGCTGACCTCCGTCGCCGACGCCAACATCGGCTCCCTGTTCGGCATCGGCTTCCCCGGCTGGACCGGCGGAGTCCTCCAGTACATCAACGGCTACGAGGGCGGCCTGCCCGGCTTCGTGGCCCGCGCGCGGCAGCTCGCCGACCGCTACGGCGACCGGTTCACCCCGCCCGCGCTGCTGGTGGAGAAGGCGGAGCAGGGCGGAACCTTCACCGACGCACGCTGACCCGGCGACCGGCGAAGCGGGCTCCGGTCCGGCCAGGTGCCGTCGTGGCGAGGACCACGACGGCACCGCGCCCGCAGGCGCTCAGGTGCCGGTCGCGGACGGGTCCGGGAGGGTGCCCGTCGCGGACGTGTCCGGGAGCCACTCGCGCAGCTCCTCCCTGAGCGACCGCTGGAACGTGGTCAGCAGTGCCTGCACGATCAGCGGCTGCATGTGCGCGGACAGCGCCTTCACCGCGCGGGCGTCACGCTGTCCGACCTCGCCGCGGAACAGCCGGGACAGCTCGTGCGCCGCCGCCCGCGAGTGCTCCAGAAGCACCTCCCTGGCCGCGAGGACCGACTCCTCGGCCAGCGGTACGTCCAACAGCTCCACCCCGAGCCGCAACAGCCCGAGGTCGACGCGGTAGCCGTCCTCGGTCCGCTCGACGACGTCCATCGCCACCAGCCGGTCCACGTCCTCCTCGGCCAGCGGCCGCCCCGCCCGGCGCCCCAGCTCCGCACGGGACACCGACTCCACCGCGTCCGGCGCCCAGGAGGCGACCACCGCGCGGTGCAGCGCGAGGTCCTGCGCGCTCAGGTCCGCGGGCAGCCGGCTCAGATAGCGCTCGATCGCCGCCAGCGTCATGCCCTGGTGCTGCAACTCCTCGATCAGCGCCAGCCGCGCCAGGTGCTCCCGGCCGTAGTGCCCCACCCGGCGCGGGCCGATCTCCGGCGGCGGCAGCAGACCCTTGGTGCCGTAGAAACGCACCGTGCGCACGGTGACCCCCGTGCGGGCGGCCAACTCGTCGATGGTGAGGGTCGGCTCCTGCTCCCCGGCGTCGGTCGTCATGCGTAGCAGTATCGCTGTCCCACTCCCGCTGTGACAGTCCTGCTGCGACGGCGTTGTCAGTGCCGTCGCCTACGGTGGCGGCATGTCGGAGATCACGTACGTCCGGGGAGACGCGACCGTTCCGGCGGCGCGGGGTGTCAAGGTGATCGCCCATGTCTGCAACGACATGGGCGGCTGGGGCAAGGGCTTCGTCCTCGCCGTGTCGCGCCGTTGGCCCGAGCCGGAGGCGGCGTACCGCGCCTGGCACCGAGCCCGCGCGTCGAACGACTTCGGCCTGGGCGCGCTCCAACTCGTCCGGGTCGAGCCGTATGTGTGGGTGGCCAACATGATCGGCCAGCACGGCATCAGAACCGGCAGCAAGGGCGTCCCCGTGCGCTACGAGGCCATCGACACGGCCCTTGGCCGGCTGGGCGACCGGGTGATCGAACTGGACGCGTCGGTCCACATGCCCCGGATAGGCTGCGGGCTGGCCGGTGGCAAGTGGTCCCGCGTCGAGCCGCTCGTCGAGGAGCGGCTGGTGCGCCGGGGCATCCGGGTGACGGTGTACGACCATGGGGAGATACCGAGTTGAGCCGTGACATCGACGTCCTGGTACTGGGCGGAGCGGGCGTGGACACGATCGTGTACGTGCCGGAGCTGCCGCTCCCGTACGCCGACAGCTACATGATCGACAGCGGGATCCGGGCCCGCGCCGGACAGACCGGAGACTTCGTCGCCCTCGGCCTGAGCGCGCTCGGTCTGCGCACCCACCACCTGGACCTGCTCGGTGACGACCCCGAGGGCGAACTCGTGCGCGCCCTGCACCGGGAGAAGGACATCCCCCTCACCGCGATCCCGCAGCCCGCGGGCACCAAGCGGGCCGTGAACCTGGTGAGCCCGGACGGCCGCCGCCTCTCCCTGTACGACAGCAGCCGCGGCCACCCCGACGACCGCCTCCCCGAGGCCACGGTCCGGGCCCTGGCCGAGGCGAGCCGGCACGCGCACGTGTCCATCACCCAGCCGTGCGCCCACGCGCTTCCCGTGCTGCGCGAGGCCGGTGTGAGCATCTCCACCGACCTGCACAACTGGGACGGGGTGAACCCGTACCACGAGTCGTTCGCGTATGCCGCGGACGTCGTCTTCCTGTCCACCACCGCGCTGTCCGACCCCGAGCGGACCATGCGCCGCATCGTCGACCGGGGCCGGGCCGAGGTGGTCGTGGCCATGGCCGGAGCGGAGGGCGCCTATCTGCTCGCCGACGACGAGCTGACCCGCGTACCGGCGCTCACGCCCCCGTCGCCGGTGGTGGACTCCAACGGCGCGGGCGACGCCTTCGCCGCCGCGTTCCTCTTCGGCTGGCTGACCCGCGAGGCACCGCAGCGCTGCGCCCGGTACGGCGCGGTGGCCGGCGCCCACGCCTGCACCGTGCCGGCCACCGTGGCCGACGCGATCGGCCGGGACGAGCTCCTCGCCCGGGTCGCCGCGGCGGAGGCGGGCACCACCGCACGGTAGGCCGCGGACAGCGGCTCAGGTCGGCGGACCGACCGTCGGCTCAGGGCGGAGGGGCCGGACCGCCCGGGGGTGCTCGCTCCGGGCCGTCCGGCGCCGCCGCGGGCGGTCAGTGTCCGTGCACGTCGTTCGTGGCCTCGATGCTCTTCCAGGACGCGGGCTGCGCGGGCGGCCGGGCGGTCCGCGCGAGGGAGGCCGCCGGGGCGGCCGTCGCCGCGGCCGGCTTCGACGGCTGGAACAGCCAGGTGTCGAACAGGGCCGTGAGCGACTTCCCGGACACCCGCTCGGCGTACGCCCGGAAGTCGTCGACGGACGCGTTGCCGTACGCGTGCTCCCGCGGCCAGCCCTTCAGCACCGCGAAGAACGCGTCGTCGCCGATCTCGTCGCGCAGCGCCTGGATCGCCAGGGCTCCCCGGTCGTAGACGGCGAGGTCGAACTGGTCGTCCGGGCCCGGGTCACCGGGCTTCACGGTCCAGAACGCGTCGTCGGCCGGGTGCGAGGCGTACACGTAGTCGGCGAGCTCCCGGGTCGTGCCCTCGCCCTCGTGCTCGGACCACAGCCACTGCGCGTAGCGCGCGAACCCCTCGTTGATCCAGATGTCCTTCCAGCCCTTGAGGGACACGGAGTCGCCGTACCACTGGTGGGCCAGCTCGTGCACGACCACCGAGGTGTTGGAGCCGTTCGCGAACTGCCGGGGGCTGTAGTAGACGCGGGTCTGGGTCTCCAGGGCGAACCCGGTGGTCGTGTTCGGTACGTAGCCGCCCGCCGAGCTGAAGGGATACGGCCCGAAATAGCCGCTCAGCCAGTCGACGAGCTCGCCGGTGCGCTCCACGCTCGCCCGCGCCGCCCCGTCGTTGTCGCCGAGGTCCGCGCTGTAGGCGTTGACGACCGGGACACCGCCCTCGGAGGTGCCCGTCGTGACGTCGAACTTCCCGATCGCCAGGGTGGTCAGATAGGTCGCCTGCGGTTTGGCGGACCGCCAGTTGTAGCGGGTCCAGCCCAGCTTGGACACCGTGGACTGGAGGGTGCCGTTGGAGATCGCCTGAGTGCCGTCCGGCACGGCCACCGACACGTCGTAGGTCGCCTTGTCCAGCGGGTGGTCGTTGCTCGGGAACCACCACCAGGCGGACTCGGGCTCGTCGGCCGCGACCGCGCCGTCGGGTGTGCGGTGCCAGGTGCTGAACCCGTAGGCGCTCTTCGTCGACGGCACCCCGCGGTAGCGGATCACCAGGGTGACCGGCGTGCCCTTCGCGAGCGGGGCCTTCGGGGTGATCACCAGCTCGTGCTGCCCGGAGGCGGCGAAGGCCGCCTTGGCTCCGTCGACCCGCACCTCGCTCACGTCCAGCAGGAAGTCCAGGTCGAGGCTGGACAGATCCTGCGTGGTCCGCGCCTCGATGGTCGCCGTGCCCTCCAGCTCGTCCGTCGCCGGCCGGTAGGTCAGCCGCAGGTCGTAGTGGGAGACGTCGTAACCGCCGTTGCCGTAGTACGGGTAATAGGGATCGCCGATGCCCGGGGCGCCGGGTGCGTAGCCCGCGGCCGAGGCCGGGATCGCCAGCAGGAGGGAGGCCGCCGCGAGCACGCCCGGCACGAAGATTCTGCGGTGCACGAGAACTCCAAGTCGTCGGGACATGAGGTCTGTTCGGAGCCTATTCAGTCCCGGTGGCCGCAGAGCTGTCCACCGCCCCTCGTGTCACACGATCGCCATTCGGCCGACATGTGGCCGCACGCGACCCGACGACCACTCAGCTGTCCTCTTCTGTAAGGGAGTTGACCGAGGTAACGTCCGCGCATGCCGAAACGCACGCGCTTCATGACCTGGAGAACGCTCGCGACCCTGGCCGTCGCAGCCCTGATGGCTGCCTTCCTCACCCCCGCGGCCGCCCGAGCCGCCGTCCGGGAGAGCCGGCCCGTCTACTCGTACGCCGACGCCATCCGCGAGGCCGTCTGGGTGGACACCGGCCTCGACTCGGACGGCGACGGGAGGACCGACCGGGTCGCCGCCGACATCGTCCGGCCCGCCGAACCCGCCCGCGAGGGCCGCAAAGTGCCCGTCATCATGGACGCCAGCCCCTACTACTCCTGCTGCGGCCGCGGCAACGAGAGCCAGTTGAAGACGTACGACGCCGCCGGCCACGTCGTCCAGATGCCGCTGTTCTACGACAACTACTTCGTGCCCCGCGGCTACGCCTTCGTCGGCGTCGACCTCGCCGGCACCAACCGCTCCGACGGCTGCGTCGACGTCGGCGGCCGCTCCGACATCCAGTCCGCGAAGGCGGTGATCGACTGGCTCAACGGACGGGCCAGGGCGTACACCACCCGCACCGGGACGACCACGGTGAAGGCGGGCTGGACCAACGGCAGAACGGGCATGATCGGCAAGAGCTGGGACGGCACCATCGCCAACGGCGTCGCCGCCACCGGCGTCAAGGGACTGAAGACGATCGTCCCGATCAGCGCCATCTCCTCCTGGTACGACTACTACTTCGCCCAGGGCGCCCCGCTCTACGACTCGGGCCCCGACTGGCTCTCGGACTACGTCGACAGCCCCGACGCCCGCACCAGGTGCGCCGCCGTCCAGCAGAAGCTCGTCGACCAGGCCCCGCGCACCGGCGACTGGACCGGCCTGTGGACCGAGCGCGACTACGTCAAGGACGCCGGCCGGGTACGCGCGAGCGTCTTCCTGGTCCACGGCATGCAGGACCTCAACGTCCGCACCAAGAACTTCGGCCAGTGGTGGGACGCCCTCGCCCGCAACGGCGTCGAACGCAAGATCTGGCTCTCCCAGACCGGCCACGTCGACCCGTTCGACTTCCGCCGCGCCGCCTGGGTCGACACCCTGCACCGCTGGTTCGACCACGAGCTCCTCGGCTACGACAACGGCATCGACCGCGAACCCATGGCCGACATCGAACGCCACCCCGACCAGTGGGCCACCTCCACGGTCTGGCCGCCGCGCGGCACCGAGGCGACCACCCTGCGCCCGGCGACCGGCGCCACGGCAGGCGTCGGCACCCTCGGCCTGAAGCGCGCCGCCGGCACCGAGACCTTCACCGACGACCCGCGGCTCGACGAGAGCGACTGGGCGGCGCGGATCGACACCGCCACGCCCGAGAAGGCCGGCTTCGTCACCGGACCGCTCACCGCGGACCTACGGCTGTCCGGCTCCTCGAAGGTCACCGTCGCCGCGACCCCGACGACCACCTCGGCCCACCTCACGGCCGTCCTGGTCGACCTCGGCCCGGACACCGTCCGCGACTACGCGGCGAGCGGCGAGGGCATCACCACCCTCACCGACCGCACCTGCTGGGGCGCGAGCAGCGCGGGCGACAGCGCCTGCTTCAAGGAGACCCGGGCGAAGACCGCCGACGTCGGCTTCACGGTCCTCAGCCGGGGCTGGGCCGACCTCGGCCACTACGCCTCCGCCCGGCACGGCGTCCCGCTGACCCCGGGCCGGACGTACACCATCACCCTGGACCTGGCCGCCACCGACCACGTGGTGCCCGCGGGCCACCGGCTGGCACTGATCGTGGCGGGCACGGACCGGGACCTCATCGACCCGCCGGCCACCACCCCGACCCTCGCCCTGGACCTGTCCCGCACCTCGGCCCGGGTGCCGTTCGTCGGCGGCGCGGCCGCGTTCGCCGAGGCCACGGCAGGATCGGCGTACTCCGCGCCCGGCTCCGCGCGACCGGCGCCCCGCACGACCGCCGCCACGCCCCCGGCCGGGGTACGCGAGCCGTCGACCGTCCACCGGATCCCCTAGGGCCTGTCTGACAATTCCCGTCTGCCCGGCGACGCCATGCACGCCCTCTCGCCGCACCGGCCCCAGGCCCGAGTACATCCAGTACGCAGGCCTGGGGCCGGCACGCCGAGAGCACGCACCTGACGCCGCCGGGCCGCCCTTCGGGCGACGACGCGAATTGTCAGACAGGCCCTAGCGACCCGCAGCCGGCTTCCGCAGCGGCTCACCGGGAGGCGGCCGCCAGCGCGGCCGCCTCCTCGGCGCATCCCCACGCCACCGTCACACCCGCGCCGCCGTGACCGTAGTGATGGACCAGCACCCGTCCGTCCGGCAGCGACACGCGCTCCAGCCGTACCGCCTCCCGGACGGGCCGCAGTCCCACCCGGTGCTCCAGGATCCGGGCACCGGCGATCTCCGGCCGCAGCGCCGAGCACCGGCGGACGATCGCCGCCGCCACCGCCGGATCGGGCTCGGTCGACCAGACGTCGTCCTGCGCCGTGCCGCCGAGCAGCAGCCGGCCCGGCTGCGGGAAGAGGTACGCCATCTCGCCGGCCGGGTCGGTGCTGACGAGCCAGCTGTCGACGCCGGGGTTCTCCACGACGACCAGCTGTCCCCGCACGGGCCGCACCGCGGGATCCGGCACCAGCTCACGGGCGCCCAGCCCGGTGCAGTTGACCACGACCGGAGCGTCCGCCTCCGCCAGATCGGACACCGTACGCTCCTCGACCGAGCCGCCCGCCCGCAGCAACCGCCCCCGCAGCCAGGGGAGGTACGCCGCCATGTCGACCAGCGGCAGCCGGGCCCGTACCCCCGTACCGGCGTATTCGTCCGCGGTGGACGCGCGCAGACCGGGCAGCCGGGCGGACGCCCAGCCGGCCACCTCGTCCAGGGCCGTCTCGCCCAGCACCCCGTCGACCAGGCGCACGCCGGTGGTGCCGGGCCGTTCGGCGAGCTCCTCGTACACCTCCAGCGAGCGCAGCGCCCAGGCCCGCGCCGAAGCGACCGGCTCGATGTGGTACGGCCACCACAGCGCGCCCGCGACCGCGGAGGTGGTCCGCTCGACCGGATCGCGGGTCCACACCCGCACTCGGCGGCCGCTCTCGGCCAGGACGACGGCCGTCGTCAGCCCGATCACTCCGCCGCCGATCACGATCACTTCGTCATTCGATCCCCTGGTCACGCGGGGACGTTAGCGGAATATGTCATGCCGTGCTCAGAACGTCCCCGTGCTGGGGATACTCACACCATGTCTGCCGCGTACGCGACCTTCGGCCTGGCCCCGGCGACGCGCGCCGGTGCGGTGCTCGCCGACGGCGGCTACCGGATCCACCGGGACTTCCTCGACTTCGTCGTCGACGGACGCCCGTTGCTGCACCGGCTCTGCGACCTCGACGCCGTCTCCCCGCTCGCCTCCGACGTACCGCCCGCGATCTTCACCGAGCAGGTCCGCGGCCTGCTGCTGGAGGCGGGGGCACCGCTGCCCGGCGGACGGTACGTCATCTACGGCTGCCCCGAGTGTGCGGACCTCGCGTGCGGCGCGGTCACCGCCGTCATCGACGCCCACCGCGACGACTACGTCTGGCGGGACTTCGCCTGGCAGACCCGTCCGGACGTCGACCTGGAGCTCGACGGCTACCACGGCATCGGCCCCTTCCGCTTCCGCGGCCAGGAGTACCGCACGGCCCTGCACGCGCTGCTCGTCGACGCCGACTCGGGCGCCGACTCGGGTGCCGCCTCGGGCGCCGGCACCGGAGTCGTCGGCGGCGACGGCGAGCGCGGCCGGGACGGCGGCGACGGCTTCGCCCGCGCGGGCCGCCGCGTGCTGCTGATCGGTGCCCGGGTCGCCCTCCTGGCCAGGCTCGCCGCGGCCCTGCGCATCATCGGTATCGGCGCCGACATCACCCGTGACGCGCACGGCGTACCCGCGGACGAACTGCGTGCCTACGGTGCCGTCGTCTTCGGCGCCACGGCCGGTGCCGCGGAACGCGCTGCCGTACGCGACGCCTTCGACCGCGCCGGACTCGACGTCGCGTACGTCGACGGCCTCGCGCCCATCGTCCCGCTCCTCGTCGCCCAGATCGAGCACGCCCTCGACCGTAGCCCCGCCGACCAGCGCCGCCTGACCCGACTGGTCGCCGTCGACGGCGAGGCGGGCGTCGAGGTGACCTCGTCCTGCCGGGTCCGCCTCACCGTCTACCGTCTCGACCGTCTCTCCCGCCCCCGTACGCACGAACTGTTCGACGGCGTCCTGGAACCCGGCCGGCACCGCATCGCCCTGGACCCCAAGGCGGTCCGGGGCGCCTCCTTCGTGGTGGCCAGGACGTCCGGGAGCGTCATGGTGGAGGCGCTGCCCCGCCGACCGGCCCCGACCGCCGACCGACTGCCGCGACCGCGGTGACTCCCGTCACCGCCCGCCGAGCGCCGCACCCCCAGCCGACGGCCCACCAGGGCGTGTTTCGAAAGTCCCGTCTGCCCCGCCCTCCGGGCGGACGACGGGAATTCTCGGACAGGGCCTTAGGATCGACGACCTGATGACTGCCACCCTCGTCGCCAAGAACCTCGCCGCCGGGCACGGCGACCGCTCGCTCTTCACCGGGCTCGACCTCGTCGTCGCACCCGGTGACGTGATCGGTCTCGTCGGTGCCAACGGCGCGGGCAAGTCCACCCTGCTGCGCCTGCTCGCCGGGCTGAGCACCCCGGAGCAGGGCGAGCTCAGGCTCTCCCCGCCGACCGCGACCGTCGGACACCTGCCGCAGGAACCCGAGCGGCGGCCCGGCGAGAGCGTGCGCGAGTTCCTCGCCCGCCGCACCGGGGTGGCGGCCGCCCAGCTGGCGATGGACGAGGCCACCCAGGGCCTGGTCGACGGTGCCCCGGGGGCCGACGACGCCTACGCGACGAGCCTGGAGCGCTGGCTCGACCTCGGCGGCGCCGACCTCGACGAGCGGGCCGAGGAGGTCGCCGACTCGCTCGGCCTCGGCATCGGCCTGGACCAGCCCATGACGTCCCTGTCCGGCGGCCAGGCCGCCCGTGCGGGCCTCGCCTCGCTGCTGCTGTCCCGGTACGACGTCTTCCTGCTCGACGAGCCCACCAACGACCTCGACCTCGACGGCCTGGAGCGCCTCGAACGCTTCGTGAGCGGCCTGCGCGCGGGCACCGTCGTCGTCAGCCACGACCGCGAGTTCCTCACCCGCACCGTGACCAAGGTCCTCGAACTCGACCTCGCCCAGCAGCAGGTGAACCTCTACGGCGGCGGTTACGCGGCCTATCTGGAGGAGCGGGACGTGGCCCGCAGGCACGCCCGCGAGGACTTCGAGGAGTACGCCGACAAGCGGTCCGCCCTCCAGGACCGCGCGCAGATGCAGCGCTCCTGGATGGACAAGGGCGTCAAGAACGCCCGGCGCAAGGCGAACAACGACAACGACAAGATCGGCCGCAAGTTCCGCAGCGAGGCCAGCGAGAAGCAGGCCGCGAAGGCCCGGCAGACCCAGCGCATGATCGAACGGCTGGAGACCGTCGAGGAACCGCGCAAGGAGTGGGAGCTGCGCATGGAGATCGCCACGGCGCCGCGCTCGGGCGCGGTGGTGGCGACCCTGCGGGACGCCGAGGTGCGGCGCGGGGACTTCACGTTCGGTCCGGTGTCGCTCCAGATCGACTGGGCGGACCGGGTCGCGGTCACCGGCGCGAACGGCGCGGGCAAGTCGACCCTGCTCGGCGCGCTCCTCGGCCGGATCCCGCTGGACGCCGGACACGCCGCCCTGGGCTCCGGTGTCCTGGTCGGCGAGGTGGACCAGGCCCGTGGGCTGTTCCTCGGCCCGGAGTCCCTGCTGGACGCGTTCTGCGCGGCCGTACCCGACACCGAACCGGTCGAGGTACGTACGCTGCTGGCCAAGTTCGGTCTGAAGTCGGACCATGTGCTGCGCCAGGCGTCGAGTCTGTCACCCGGCGAGCGCACCCGCGCCGCGCTGGCCCTGCTCCAAGGCCGGGGGGTCAACCTCCTGGTGCTCGACGAGCCGACGAACCACCTCGACCTGCCGGCGATCGAGCAGCTGGAGTCCGCCCTGGACGCCTACGAGGGCACGCTGCTGCTGGTCACCCACGACCGCCGGATGCTCGACGCGGTGCAGGTCACCCGCCGCCTGGAGGTCGCCGACGGCAAGGTGACGGAACGCTGACGGAACAGCGAAGGGCCCGGCCCCGGACGAACCGGGGCCGGGCCCTTCGGCCTGTCAGGCCTTGCCCTTCTTCGGGTCGAGCAGTCCGGCCCGGCGCAGCGCGTCGGCCATCGCGCTGTTGGCGGGGGCGGGCGCCGGCCGGCCGGCGCCGCCACCAGCACGACCCTGCCCCTGACCCTGCCGTCCCTGGCCCTGGCGCTGCTGGCCCTGTCCCTGGCCCTGCCCCTGGCGCTGCTGGCCCTGGCGCTGCTGGGGCGGACGGCCGCCGCGCTGCTGACGGCCGCCGCCCTGCCGCTGCTCGCCGTCCTGCGCCGCCGCCTCGTCGTCCAGCCGCAGCGTCAGCGAGATCCGCTTGCGCGGGATGTCCACGTCGAGGACCTTCACCTTGACGATGTCACCGGGCTTCACCACGTCCCGCGGGTCCTTCACGAACGTCCTCGACAACGCCGAGACGTGCGCCAGGCCGTCCTGGTGGACGCCGACGTCGATGAACGCCCCGAAGGCCGCGACATTGGTGACGACCCCTTCCAGGATCATCCCGGAGGACAGGTCGGAGATCTTCTCGACGCCCTCCTTGAAGGTCGCCGTCCTGAACGCGGGCCGCGGGTCGCGCCCGGGCTTCTCCAGCTCCTTCAGGATGTCGGTCACCGTCGGCAGACCGAACTTCTCGTCCACGAAGTCGTCCGGCCTGAGCGAACGCAGCACCGAGGTGTTGCCGACCAGCGAGGCCACCTCCTGCCCCGAGGTCTTCACCATGCGCCGCACGACCGGGTACGCCTCCGGGTGCACGCTCGACGTGTCCAGCGGGTCGTCGCCGCCGCGGATGCGCAGGAAGCCCGCGCACTGCTCGTACGCCTTGGGACCGAGCCGGGCCACGCCCTTGAGCTGGGAACGGGAGCTGAACGGCCCGTTCGCGTCCCGGTGGGCCACGATGTTCTCGGCCAGCCCCGAGGAGATGCCGGACACCCGCGACAGCAGCGGGGCGGACGCCGTGTTCACGTCCACGCCGACACCGTTCACACAGTCCTCGACGACCGCGTCCAGCGAGCGCGACAGCTTCACCTCGGACAGGTCGTGCTGGTACTGGCCGACACCGATCGACTTCGGGTCGATCTTCACCAGCTCGGCCAGCGGGTCCTGGAGCCGGCGCGCGATGGAGACCGCGCCGCGCAGCGACACGTCCATGTCGGGCAGCTCCTGCGAGGCGAACGCGGAGGCCGAGTACACGGACGCGCCCGCCTCCGACACCATCACCTTGGTGAGCTTCAGCTCCGGGTGCCTGGTGATGAGGTCACCGGCGAGCTTGTCGGTCTCGCGGGACGCCGTGCCGTTGCCGATGGCGATCAGCTCGACCGCGTGCTCCCCGGCCAGCCGGGCCAGCTTCGCGAGGGCCTCGTCCCACTTGTTGGCCGGGACGTGCGGGTAGATGACGTCGGTCGCCACCACCTTGCCGGTCGCGTCGACCACGGCCACCTTCACGCCCGTACGGAAACCGGGGTCGAGGCCCAGCGTCGCGCGCGTGCCCGCCGGGGCGGCCAGCAGCAGGTCCCGCAGGTTCGCCGCGAAGACGTTCACCGCCTCGTCCTCGGCGGCCGTCCGCAGCCGCAGCCTGAGGTCGATGCCGAGGTGCACCAGCAGCCGGGTGCGCCAGGCCCAGCGGACCGTGTCCGTCAGCCACTTGTCACCGGGCCGCCCGCGGTCGGCGATGCCGAAGCGGTGGGCGACCATCCCCTCGTACGAGCTCGGGCCGTCCGTCGGCTCCTCCGGCTCCAGGACGAGGTCGAGGACGTCCTCCTTCTCGCCGCGCAGCATCGCCAGGACGCGGTGCGAGGGCAGCTCGGTGAACGGCTCGGCGAAGTCGAAGTAGTCGGCGAACTTGGCGCCCGCCTCCTCCTTGCCGTCCCGCACCTTGGCGGCCAGCCGCCCGCGGACCCACATGCGCTCGCGCAGCTCGCCGACGAGGTCGGCGTTTTCGGAGAAGCGTTCGGTGAGGATGGCGCGGGCGCCGTCCAGCGCGGCCTGCGGATCGGCGACACCCTTGTCGGCGTCGACGAACGCGGTGGCCGCCGCGATCGGGGCCACGCTCGGGTCGCCGAGCAGCCCCTCGGCCAGCGGCTCCAGACCCGCCTCGCGCGCGATCTGAGCCTTGGTGCGCCGCTTGGGCTTGTACGGCAGGTAGATGTCCTCCAGGCGCGCCTTGGTCTCGGCCGCCAGGATCTGCGCCCGGAGCTCGTCGGTGAGCTTGCCCTGCTCGCGCACCGACTCCAGGATCGCCGTCCGCCGCTCCTCCAGCTCCCGCAGATAGCGCAGCCGCTCCTCGATCGTGCGCAGCTGCGCGTCGTCGAGCATCTCGGTCGCTTCCTTGCGGTAGCGGGCGACGAAGGGCACCGTCGCACCGCCGTCGAGCAGCTCGACGGCAGCCTTGACCTGTCGCTCCCGTACGCCGAGCTCCTCGGCGATCCTGCCTTCGATGGACCCTACTTCGATGGACCCGGGTGTCGTCACGATCCCGTACCGCCTTCTCCACTGAGGTTGCGCGGCAATTGTGGCAGGTGGCGCCGACAACGGGGGAGCAAGGCGGGACGACGCCGCGGTGTCGCGTCGGATCGGCCGCCGACGGCCGATGGCAGGAAAGGTGGGAAGCCCGTCGTTGCAGCCGTCACCGGACCCGCCGAGACTCGGACGCATGGCGCAGCGAACCGTTCTCGTCGTCCTCTTCGACGGCGTGCAGAGCCTTGACGTGACCGGCCCGGTCGAGGTCTTCGCGGGTGCGGAGAGTCACACCCCGGGCAGCTACCGCATCCGGACCGCTTCCCTGGACGGCGGCCCGGTGCGTACCTCCAGCGGCCTGACCCTGGTCCCCGACGGGGCCCTCACGGACCCGGCCGACGACCCGCACACCCTCCTCGTGCCCGGCGGCGCGGGCACCCGTGAGGCCGACGCCCGCATGGTCGACCGGCTGCGCGCGCTGGCCCCGTGCGCCGAGCGCCTCGTCTCGGTGTGCACCGGGGCGATCCTGCTCGCGGCGGCGGGTCTGCTGGACGGACACCGCGCCACGACCCACTGGGCCTACTGCGACAAGCTCGCCCGCGACCACCCGGCGGTCGAGGTGGACCCCGACCCCATCTACGTACGGGACCGCCGGGTCTCCACCTCGGCCGGTGTCACCTCCGGCATCGACCTGGCGCTCGCCCTGGTGGAGGAGGACCTGGGCCGGGAGGTCGCGCTGCGGGTCGCCCGCCATCTCGTGGTCTTCCTGCGCAGGCCCGGCAACCAGGCCCAGTTCAGTGCCCAGCTCGCCGCCCAGACGGCGCACCGGGAGCCGTTGCGCGACGTCCAGCAGTGGATCACCGAGCATCCGGCCGGGGACCTGAGCGTGGAGGCGCTGGCCGGCCGCGCGGCCCTCTCGCCGCGCCACTTCGCCCGCGCCTTCCGGGCCGAGACCGGTACGACCCCCGGCCGGTACGTCGACCGGGTGCGCCTCGAACACGCCCGGCGCCTGCTGGAGGACACCGGGGACGGGGTCGAGGAGATATCCCGCGCCAGCGGCTACGGCACCGCCGAGGCCATGCGGCGCGCCTTCGTCAGGACGCTCGGCACCTCACCGGCCGAGTACCGGCGCCGGTTCCGCCCGGCCCACGCCACCTCCTGACCGCGCCCCTCCCGGC
>NZ_VJZD01000074.1 GCF_009377175.1 Streptomyces adustus | reverse complement strand
AGTGAACGTCAAAACCGCCACCCACCACGCAGACCTCCCCGCGATCCGCCGGAACATCGGCCTGCTCCTCCCCCACCACCAAACCCTCCCCCTCACCGACGGCGAACTCACAGCACTCACCGACTTCCTGCGCACGCAGACCCGCCTGCTCATCACACAGGTCGAACAAGCGGCCACCCTGCGGCCCGCCGACGACGTGCCCCGCTACATCGCCCTCGCCTGTACCACCAAGGCCCATAACCGGCTCCGTGCCCAGCCTGGACCCGGACGGCACGACCTGCTCGTCCATGCGCGCCGTCTCGCCCGGGCCCTGGCCGCGCTGTGCGACCACCACGAAGCGCTGGCGGGGGTGGCGATGTGCCTGGCCTGCGACCAGCCCCTCCACCACGACGACCAGACCATCCCCTACGACCACGTCAGCCCCAGCGGCGGCGCAGCACGCGCCGGCCACATCCACGCCCGCTGCGCGAACACCGTCCGCCGCCACCGCTGAACCCGCCACCACGCTCTCCCCCTGCCCCGGACCACGCCGGGGCCCCACGGCGACCGCAGGGTCAGGGTCGCGCCCGTATCTCCCGTCCCGCCGGACGGTCAGGAAGGACCCCGGCGGGACGGGGCTTGAGCACCCGCCCCGAGCCCCAACCCTGGACAGGTCGAGCCTCGGGGCGGGGCCCCAACCCACCACAACCGCACCAGGCGCAGCACCCACAGCGCACCGGCGCCGGGCGCAGCATCGGCAACGTGCCGCTGTTCCCGGCCTGGGCCGCCCGGCCTGCTCCAGTTCCGTCATCCCACCGAAGGGGAATCGTTCGCATGCCTGCCCGTCCCGCCGACCCGAGCACTACCCGGCTGGTGCCCTACATCACCGGCCGTGAAGGCGAACACCCCGACCTGCTCGCCTCCCTGGGCGGCGTCCAAGGCCCCGACGGACGCCTGCACCTCGCCTACTGGAACGAGCAGAGCGGGGACCGGGACCTGCGCGGCGTGCTGTGGGGACGCTGCTCCCAGAACATCGGCGCCGACAACCTGCCCACCGGGCGGCCGCGGTGGCGGATGGTCCACCCCTCACGGCAACGAGAGTGCATGGAGCAGCTGCGCTGCCAGGTCTGCGCCCAGCCCGCCCGCACCGACCACGGCTACCTCTTCCTCGCGGGGCCGCACGAGATGCACCCTGGCGACGCGGTCGTACGCACCGCACAGCCGCCGGTGTGCGTCCAGCACGCCCGGACCGCAGCCGAGCAGTGCCCTCACCTTCAGGGCAGGCCCACCGTGTTCCTCGCCCAGAGCGCCCCGCTCTACGGAGTGATCGGCACGCCCTACCAGTACACCGACGGCGGCATGCGCGCCTTACCTGCCGACGGCCAGGAGGCACTGCCGTACGGACACCCCGGCCTGCGCTGGTACCTCGCCTCCCAGCTCATCCGCCGCCTGCGCGCCTACACCATCATCAACCTCGACGACCTGCCTCCGAAGTAACACAGCCACCGCCGACGCGTGCCGCGTGCATCCTCGGTGCGCTGGTCCACTCGACTCGCAGGGAGCAGCTTCCGGTGTACTCCATCACCAGGCCGCCTGATGGCCCCCTGCGCCGGTTCCGGCAGCACCGTCTGTGTCGTTCTCCCTCCATGGCCCTTGAAAGCGGTCACCGCAGCGCACCCGGCGGCCGCGGACCTCCCTGCAGCGGCGCGATGGTCGCGCCGAGCAGGCATGCCCGACGATGGTCCCGCCAGCCACCCCGTCTGAGCCGGATCACCGAGAAGCACCACCTCCAAGAGAAGTGAGGCAACCGAATGACTGCCCCCGATGACTCGGCCGTTCGCAACGCTGACCGATTGCGCGCGGACATGGTCCGCGCGCTCCTCGACCAGGACGCGATCACGTCCGAGTCCGTCACCGCCGCTTTCGCCGCAGTGCCCCGGCACCGGTTCGCACCCGAAGCACCCCTGGACCTCGTCTACGACCTCCACAGCACGGTGCCGGTCAAGAAGGACGCGCATGGCCTGGACACCAGTGTCATGTCCGCCGCGCATCTGCAGGGCGTGATGCTGGAACAGGCCGGCATCAGGCCCGGGATGAACGTTCTGGAGATCGGTTCCGGCGGCTACAACGCCGCGCTCATCCAGGAACTCGTGGGCGGCGCCGGCGAGGTCACCACCGTCGATATCGACCGTGACGTCATCGACCGCGCCCGTCGGTGCCTGGACGACGCCGGATACGGCCAGGTGAAGACGGTCCTCGCCGACGGCGAGAGCGGTGCAGCCGACGGCGCGCCCTACGACCGGATCATCGTCACCGCGGCCGCCTGGGACATCGCCCCAGCATGGATCAGCGGGCTCGCCGGCGAGGGCCGGCTCGTCGTGCCGCTGACCGTCCGGGGCACCACCCGCTCCATCGCGTTCGACCGCGACGGCGAAAGCCTCCTCGGCCGTTCCTACCGGCTGGCGCGCTTCGTGCCCATGCAGGGCCAAGGTGCCGCGAAGGAGGAACGCACCGTGCTGCTCCGGGACGGCGTCGTGGTGCAGAGCGACGACGACCGGGTGCGCCTGAACGCACCGGCGCTCAACCGCGCGCTGGACACGCCCCGGCTGCTGCGCTGGTCGCAGGCGGCCTACGACCTGCCCGACGAGCTGGAGCTGTATCTGACGCTGAACCTGCCGAGCACGGCCCGGCTGCATGCGTCCAGGAACATCGTCGACAGCGGCCTCGTGGAGGCATCCACCCTGCTGGGTGTGCCGGCGCTGGTCAGCGAGGACAGCATCGCCTACCGCACCCGCCGCGAGAACGATGACACCGGTGGCTTCGAAAGCGGCGTGGTCGCTCACGGCCCGCAGGCCGAGGCCCTCGCCCGCCAGTACGTGGAGCTGCTGCAGACCTGGGCGCATCATCACCGGCGGCGGGGCGCGGCCGAGATCCGCTACCTGCCCGGTCCCGCTCAGGGTGCCCTGCCCCGGGGCATGGTGCCCAAGCGGCACGGTGTCGTCGCGGTGACCTGGCATTAGGACCCCGGGGCCGCTTCGGGTCCGGGTGACGGTCATCGGCGCCCACACGTTCTGTGTCCGTATCGACTCCGGTCTCCTGAACTAGCGCACCGACTACAGCCGGCTGCGCTACACCCCCCATCACCCCGCCACCGCGGATCGAGCAAGCGCTCCACCGCTACCTGGCCCGCTTCGGTCTCGTCTTCGGGGCTTTCGACTTCGCCGTCGACGCCGACAGTCAATGGTGGTTTTTGGAATGCAACCCGTCCGGCCAGTGGTACTGGCTGGAACCCGAAACCGGCCTGCCGATGTACGCAGCCCTGGCCGACCTCCTGGAAAGGACGACGTGAACGAGCAGGCACAGCTCCACCAGCAACTCCTCGACACCCTGACCGCCGGCGGCAGCCTGCGCACCAAACCGTGGAAGGACGCCGCCGCCACAATCCCCCGGCACGAGTTCCTCCGGGACGGGTATTTCCGCTCGGTACACGGTGCGGTGCCCGCCGCGTGGGAACCCGTCCTGGACAACGACCCCGACTGGCTTACCGGCTGCTGCCAGGACCAGTCGCTGATCACCCAGATCGCCGGCAGCATCGTCCCGGCCGACATCCAGGGCCGGATCATGCGAGAGCCGACCAGTTCCAGCACCCTTCCCTCCCTCGTGCTGCGGATGCTGGAGGACCTCCACGTCGAGGCCGGCGCGCAGGTGCTGGAGATCGGCACTGGCACCGGCTACTCCACCGCCCTGCTCTGCACCCGCCTGGGGGAAAGCCACGTCACCTCCGTCGAGTACGACGAGGACGTCGCCGCCCGCGCCCGTGCCGCACTGGCCCGCCAGGGCATGTTCCCCCGTCTCGTCATCGGCGACGGACTGCTGGGCTGTGCCGGTGCGGCCCCCTACGACCGGATCATCGCCACCTGCGCCGTCCACACGGTACCGGCCGCATGGATCGAGCAGACCAAGCCCGGCGGCCTGATCCTGACCACCATCGGCGGCTGGCTGGGAGCATCCGAACTGGCACGCCTGACCGTCCACGACGACAACACCGCATCCGGCCCCCTGCTCAGCGGGCAGGTCAGCTTCATGCTCGCCCGCCCACACCAGGCCCCGCCGCTCGGACTCCTGCCCGACCTGAGCGCCGGCAAGGAACGCCAGGCCGTCTTCGGCCCCGACGTACTGTCCGACTGGACCACCCGGTTCGTCGTGCAGAACGCCGCACCCCACGCCCAACGGCTCACCCTGGAACACGACGGCCGCACCGAGGACGTACTCATCGACATCACCACGGGCTCCTGGGCCGCCCTCCACAACAACCACGCCGAAAGATGGACCGTCCGCCAGAACGGCCCCGAAAACCTCTGGGACACCATCGAAGAACACCTCACCCGCTGGCACACCGACGGCACCCCCGCACTGCAGGAATTCACCCTCACCGTCACACCAAACAGGCAGAGCCTTCACTGGTGACCGGCCCCCGCTGACTGGCCCCGCTCATCCACTCCCGTCACGGGTGGATGAGTGGGGGCCTCGCCACCGAAGCTTTTGCGATCAACCGTGCTAGGCCGAGCACACACATCACGGCTGCGAACCGGACGTGTCCGGCCGCCTCTCCTCGGCGTGCCCTCTCACCAGGGCGACACCGACTGGGCACCTGGGGTCGTGACCAGCTCCGGCAGGACGGGGCAGTCCCCGCCCCGAATCCCGGAACCCCGGACAGGTCGAGCCCCGGGGCGGCCCCACCGCATCCGCAGGCGACGAGTGTTTCGCGTGGTGCTGCTGGGTTTATCGCATCATGCCGAGCCTCCTGCCCATCCGTTTAGCAATTCTTCGATCGACGCTGGCTTGGCCCCGCTGCTTTCACTGAAAGCCTCGGCTACGAGGTCGATGACCACGCGTGCGGCTGGCTGACTTCGGATGTTGACCTGCTCTTGGATGAATTCCAGACCGCCGTTGGCGTATGTCTCGAAAATGTTGATCCGCTGTTCGATACGTGCCGCGTCCATGATTTCCGGATCGTCGGTGATCACATTAGCGGCGATCATGTTGATCAAAGCTTCGCTGAAGGCAGGGGAGGTCAGCGTTTCGTAGCGGATGGGGTCACCGTGAGTTGCCGTGACGGGAGCATGGCGGTTGTGGCGAAACCCCAGCGCTGCAGCGAAGAGCAGGATGTCGCGGTAGTAGGCAAATCCTGCCTCTTCCTGCAACTCGATCATGAGGGCTTCGTGCTGCTGCGGACGGCGGGCGCGGACGTCGATAAACGGTGTGGTCACTTGATCACCTTCAGTTCTGAATGATCGGTCTCAGCCGCCACGATGTAGGGGTGGGACACCCCTTCCAGCTCAATGTGGTCGGTGCCGTTCTCCGGCGCCGTGGTGTGGGTTTGGATGACGCCGAGATGACTAACGTGGGGCATCAGTTCGGTCACGACCTTGCCGAGTCCCTGGCTCTTACTCACGAGGACTACGAGCTGCGGCGCCATCTCAGCGAGTGCCCGCGATACCGCCTGCTGATAGTCCTCATCGAGCGAGCCGAACGCGGCGTCCATCACAATGGGATACACACCGGCGTCTTTAGGGGGCTGGCCTTCTGCTCGGCGTTCCTTGCGGTTTTCGCGGGCGATTTTAGAGACGGCTGATACGAAGCTGAGGCTGAGGATTTGGTTCTCGCCGGTCGACTTCGGCACTGGGAGCTGTACACCGTCCACATCCTTGTGGAGCGTCAACTCGAAGCCTTCATTGAGGGTGGGGATGTGGTTTTGATGTGTGATGCTCCGGAATACCTTTTTTAGCTCGGCATCCAGGCGCACGCGCATGTTATTTTCGCGGATCGCCAGAATCTCGATGAGCGCGCGTCGCACCGACTGAACAAGGTCGGAGCGCGTTCGGGCTTTAGATGCGAGTTCGTCGGTGACCTCGGCGCGGCTGCGTTCTCTCGTCTTCTTGTCAATGTCGTTCTTGATGCGCTCAAGCTCACTCGTGATCGAGCCGATCCGCTGCTGTTTGACACCGATTCGGCTCTCGAGGTCCATTCGCCTTGTTTCGAGCTCTGGGGCGTCCTCTAGGCGGTCGTCGAGCAGCTTGCCATCGAGCTCTGACTTGCTTGCCTCGAGGGTATCGACCCGATCGCGGGCATCACTGATACGCTTCGTGATCTGTTCGAAATCTTCGCGCAGTTCAGCTCGCTTGGAGGAAAGGGGGGCGATTTGGCCGCTGAGTTGTTGCCAGACTGTCTCGACGGCTTGCAGTCCGGCCCGCTGCCGCCATTCTTTGACGTGCTCCCACGCACCGGTGTGCTCGATAAGCGGCGTCCCGCAGATGCACGCGCCCTGTTCCAGGAGCTGGTCGACGAACTCCCGCTTGAGCGGTGCCGGCAGAGCTCCCTTTTGGTAGAGGCTGTTGGCCGTCTCCAGAGTCTTGTCTGCAAGCGTTTCCGTGAAGGCGAGGAAGCCGCGTGTCGCGATCAGGTTAGCCCGTTCGGCCACTGCCGCGGCACGAGCATTTCGTGCGTCCTTGAGTTCATTGGTGACGGCGTCGCGCTGTGCTTGGATGGGGGCTGCAACTGCATGCTGGCGTAGTAGATCGGTGACTCTTTCGCGTTCTTCGGTCAAAGTTGCCAAGTCCGCTTCGAGGCCATCCAGTTCACTATGAGCGTTCGTTTCACGCTCGCGAAGGTCATCGATTTCGGTCTGGATCTCGCTTGCTTTGTCGCCGCCGTACTTCTTGAGTTCCTGGGTCAGACGTCGGTCTACCTTGGGCAGATGGGCAATTGCCCGCTCGACATGTTCCATTTCGAGCAGTACCTTGATGTCCTGCTTGACCTCGGCGTAGGCGCCCTTCTTGACGAGCTTCTCGATGCGCTCACCGTTGAAGAAGAGGAAGCGACTAAGGCCCTCGGGCAGAATTTTGTGGATGGCTTCCTGCGGGGCTTTAACGATCTCCGAGGAACCGTCGGATTTGGTTGCCCAAAGTTGGACCTCGGGAGAGGACTTAGGCTGTAGGTCGGACTGCTTGCGCAGACTTGCGCTGCGCAGAACGCGGTAGTTTTGGCCTTCGTGGTCGAGTCGTAGCTCGATGGCGACTTCTGTCGAGGATCCGATCGGGAGGGCTCGCCAGACGCTGTCCGTCACCATGCGGTCCTGTTCCTCGACGTCTTCGGACATCGTGCCGTACAGCACCCAGGTGAAGGCGTTGAGGAAGGTCGTCTTGCCAGCGCCGTTTGCTCCGAACAGGAGGGAGACGGGCTTGCTGGAGTCCGAGCTGAAATCGAAAGTCTGGACGCCCCGGAACTGACGGAAATTGGTCAGCGTAATTGACTGCAGTCTCACGGAATAATCTCCTTCACCGCGGCAAGCAGGTCCTCCGTGGCGTCGTACGCGCTCACGTGTATTTTCGCCCGCTCGATCTGGAGGACGCGCGTAATTAGATCTCGCTCCTCTTTGCTAAGTTCCTCGAGCACCTGCTTTTCGGTGCGACTACCACTGGTCACTGCGCGTCCTCCCTCAGACAATAGGCCATGTCACATTCTTCCTACATATCCATTAGCTGGTAACGCTCTTTGAGTGGTCGCAACGTCTCGATCGTTCTTTCGTAGTTTTCCGACAGCTTGCCAAACTCGTTGGCCCGCTCAAACTCACGCCTGAGCAGTGCTCGCTCGACTTCGAAATTGATCGGGGTTCCCTCAGGAGGAACTGCGAGGTAGTCCAGAATCTCAGCCCGGTCTTTGCCATCTGCTCGGCGCAGCAGGCGTCCGCGGCGCTGGATGAATTCTCGTGGGTTGCTGCTGCTGGCCAGCAGGTAGCCCAGGCGGGCGTCTGGGATATCAACTCCTTCATCAAGACAGCGCATGGCGACGAGTACGCGCAGATCGTCTCCACTACCGAAGCGCCGGAGGAGATGCTTGCGCTCTGTCCGCTGGGTCTGCGAGATGTAGGAGTGTGCTGAGAGGTGCAACTGGTTGCCAACCAGGTTCATCACGTCTTGAAGCTGGTTCGCTCCAGGTGGGTCACCCGGCTCGGTTGGACGTCTACCTTGGGCGCAGTAGACCAGTTGAAACCACGATTCACGCCGGGCTTGGAGATCTGATCGAAACTGCGTGAGCTTGCCTTCGGCATGGCCAAGAATGCCGGCCCGTTGACGAAGGAGGAAGCCGATCGGGGAGTCGGAATCCGTGTCCTTGAGGCTGTCGCCGGCTGCAAGTCGCTTGGCGATTTGGCTCGTCAGATCAACATACAGCTGGGTCTCGTAGTCATTTAGCTCGATGAGACGCGGCAGGTAAAGGTATCGGCAGAGCGCGCCCATCTCGATGGCTTCGCCAAGTCCTAGTTCAAAAACTATGGGGCCAAAGTATTCGATCAAGGCGTCGGTGCCCTCGTCGTCGAACCAGCGTTCCGGCGTGGCCGACAGCGCCAGACGGTAGGTCGCGTTGAGTGGTAGCGCCGAGCGGTAGGTTGACGAGCCGAGGTTATGGGCTTCGTCCGCGATGATGAGGAGTGGCTGGGAGATTCTTGTGAGTACCGACTGGAATCTGGCACTTGCGAACGAGGCGTTCGTTGCGACCATCGCCACGATGGGACGCTGTCCCAAGCGGGCTTCGTTGAGCTGGTCCTCAACAGTGTGCAACCACTTCTGGCTGGACTCGTAGACCGCGACGGGGCGAACGCCGAACGATTCGATCTCGGTGACCCACTGGTCGACGAGGTGCTGTAGGGGTGCCAGGACCAAGACGATCAGGGGTTCTTCGCGCTGGCGCAGAGCGTGGGCCAGTTGGCTCGCGGCGATCATGGCAGTCTTGGTCTTGCCGGTGCCGGTTGCCATTTTGAGAATCCCGCGGCCTTGGTGCCGCAGCCACGATGCGACCGCATTTCGCTGGTAGTCACGCACGGTCAGCCATTCGGGGATAGCCAGCCTGGCGGGCTCGGTCGCAACGACCTGTGGTGGCGTCAGCGCGTCATCGCGCCCGGGCAGGGAAGCCTTGGGTCGTTCGCTCGCCAGCTTGACGAGACGATCACGGGCGACCTCCGGGAATGGTTCCACGCTGAGGTTCGGCGTCTGGTTGGACCACAGTGCTTGGAAGTCCGCCTCGAGGCGCAGCGCCCGGGTACCGTCGCCGGCGACCCAGCCCCGGTAGACCTCGATCGACTCGAAGTTCGCGATGAGGCCGCCGTACGTCTCATTACTGCTCCCGGTGAAGCTGACCAAGTCACCGACCGCATCACGAAAAGTTCCGATCTTTTCGTGGTAGATGCCGATACGGCCTTGCTGCTCGACGAAAGCCAGCTTGATATCAAGGCGCTCCTGAGCGATCAGGCGTCCGAGGATGCCCAGGCCATCCAGGACCGCCTCGGGCTGCTCAGCGTCGAGCTCACGGATGGTCGCCCTCTCCATCACCTGGCGGACGTCATAGCCACGCTCGATGTCGATGATGTCGTTCTCGTCGAGGTGAGGGGAAGCTACCAGCCGCATGGTGCCGCCGCGTTCGGCGAACGCTTCGATGCCGCGGGCGAAGAGGGCAAGGCTGGTCGAAGTGAAGTAGCCAACAGCCCGGCTGTAAGACGTGGCCGCTGACAGTGCCGGCACGTAGAAGTTGGCGACGACGTCTTTCTGGTCGCTGCGGTATCGATCGCTCAGTGTGAGCAAGCGGAGACTGCGGGCAGGTACGGTCATAGCAGGTCCATGATTTCGTCGATGTCCACGGTCGATACGGTGCGCTCAGGGCGGTCGTTGCTTTCAAGGACGTCACGGACGCTGGTCAACAGGTCGGCGATGTCGTTGTCGCCACGTTCCCGGTAGCCGCCAATGACGCTCGCTGCAGGGGTGCTGGATGACAAGCCGATCGCTTTCGTCAGCGCATGCCGTGCCTGGTCGGCGTCGTGCGTGTAGGGGACGCCGACCAAGCTCAGCGCGTCGGCAAGGGCATCTCCCGTCAGTCTTCGCACAGCTTGCACGGCAAAGTGGCCGTCGTCCGCAAGGATGAGGAAGGCATCGGTGTCGGCTGCGATATCGCGGTCTGTAAGGAATCGGCGGATCGATCCGAACGCGGGCTGGTTACCAGTCCAGTTGACGGACTGCGGGCCGAGCGAGGATGTCAGTTGCCGTGTCTGGCCGAACTGCAGCCCGCAGATGCTGGCGATCGCGACTGGTGCGGGGAAGCCGCTGCCACGGAGGTGGTCTTTGGTGATGCGTACCCGGTACGCCCAGGCATCCTGGTGGCGAAAGAGACGACGGGTGCGCTCGGGTGACTTCCTGATCTCCCGTTCGGCGGCTGCCATGCGCACGACACCGTCCCGGTTCTCAAACGGAAGTGCGCTGGCGTAGGTCACCACGCTTTTGGCCGTGACACTGTACTTGCCGGTGATGTGCTCGACGAGGTCGCTGAGGCTGACGCGCCCTCCGCCACGCTCCACTTGCTCCTGGATGAGCGAGCGGACTCCTACGTAGGCGTCCATATCCCACTCCGACAGTGCCCATCGGTCTCGGTCCACGCGCTGGAAACGATCATCCTGGCTCATGGCGTTGCGTAGTGATCCAACGCTGCGCTCAAAGGTGAAGCGGTCTACGATCTCCTGGGCGGTGAGCGGGGCTCCGGCAACCGAGAGCACCGCCGCACCGTAGTCGTTGACCGACTGGGTTCGGGTGTAGGCGCATCCGCCGTCGATGATGTAGCCGCAGTGGGTCAGCCACGCTTCTGTCAGTTCTGGCAAACGCTCTGGTCGACTCGTTTCGATGAGAGCAATGCTGTCGAGGCTCACGACGCCATAGGTGTCAGCCTTCTCCTGCAGGAGCGTCTGAGTGATCTTCTTAGCGGCCGTCATGGTCAGTGCTACGCACCACTCGTCCTCGATGTCGTAGGCGTCGTCGAGGCCATTCAAGACGCGCCAGGCAGGTTGGCTCACTGCGTCGACTACGTTGCCGAGGGCAGGAATCAGACTGACGAGATCACCGAGCGGTCGAACAGTGCTGATCAGAGCGCGGGTTGTCTCGGCAGCTTGCTCAAGCAGACCGTTGCTCAGCAGGTCAAGCATCGCTCGGCGTGCCTTGCCTTCGATCTGGCGCACTCGTTCTCGAGTGACGCCGTAGTCCTTGCCGATCTGGTCCAGAGTGGGAGGATCTTCCCTGAAGAATCGGGCAGCCAGAATCTTAATTGAACGCTGGTCAAGTGTTCGTAGGGCCTGATCGAGAAGTCTGGCCACATCCAGTTCGAGCTGATCCGCAGTCAGAACGTCCTCAGGCTTGAGTCCTTCGAGTCGCTGGCGCGCCTGTAGAACGTCTTCCGGAGTGCCGGGGGGCAACGGTGCGCCAAGCACACCTTGTTGGGGAAGACCGATGGTGGCGTACCACGTCGCGATCTTCGAGACGTCTTGCACCAGGTCCGAAGTCCACTGCGGTTGTTGGATTTGGGCAGGCTGCGTCCGCGTTGGATCGGGGACGACGTAATGACTCGCCATCTCCGCTGATGTGGCGATCAGGGCCGATGCCTCTACCAGTCCCTGCAGGATCGCAACGACTGTACCGCCTCCCACTTGCCTCCATGCCTGCATGTCATCGACCGTGATGCTGGCCAGATCGCCGACCTGGGAGTAACCGTGTCGGCCGAGCGCCGTCATGGCGCGGGTAGGCAGATCTAGTCGGCTGAGGGCGATGTCAAGCGCCAATCCGGGAAAGATTTGCCCAATCGTGAACTGGGTAGGCCATGCCATCACCTCCTTGACGACCTGAGCGACGTGCTGCTGTCGCAGGGAAGGGTCGGCATCGATGATGGCGTCGTCGCGCCACGCCTGGACGTCGGGACTGGAAGCCAGCCAAGGGAACACGTCGAGCCAGCAGCTGGCAGGCGTATCGGCGACATCGTCAGCCGGGTGCTCCAAGGCGCCCGCGCCCGCAGTGGGCTTCGCCTCCCCGTTCGCCTCCACCAGGTCGGCGACCAGTTCTGGCTGCTCGTCCCACTCGGCGAGCGCCCACGTAGCGCGGGCGCCGGAGCGGAAACGGGCGTCGGCGGCTAGGGCTTGCTCAAGCTGTGTGATGTCCATGGTGCAGGCGCACGCCTGACGCAGGTCTGGCGTCGACATGGGCTGCTTGCATGCGATGAGTGCTGCCTCGACGGCGTCCAGGTCGACCCGCTCAGCGCAATGATCGGCTCGGCCATCGGCGCCTGATGTAGGTATTTGATCGGGAGATGCTTCTTGTGCCGCTGGGTGCGTCAACTCCTGTGTTTCCTGCCGCGCACGGGGAAGTGGGGCCGGAACAGCTACAACCGGCGCTGGGGTAGAAGAATGCGTGAGGGTACTCAGGTCAGGCACGGGACGTGCGGCTTCGCCTTGCCCGAGGTGCCATTCCCCATCATGTGCAACGAAAGCTTCGCGAACCTGCAGGGCAAGGGATCTCATTTCGTCCGGCAACTGATCAGCATCGAGGAGCAGCGCTCCCAGATTTCCGGTCACTTGCTGTTGCGCCGCTAGTGTTCGAAGTCGCCCCAGCGCGATCCACAGCTCGTCGAGATCACCGGGCGTCGGCAGTGCATCCCGCGCAGGCGTGTCTGCGGCGCCCTGTTGAGCATGCTCGCGCGCTGCAGGCTCCCCATCATGGCTGGGCCCAGGGGGCGTCTCGCCTGAGGCGGGCAGAGCGTCGGGGTCATGCTGGTTGACCGTCACGGCGGGTGCCGTGACGGTCTCGTCCTCGAGCACGGGATGCGCGGGGTAAATGACCTGGTGATCCGACAGCGTGAGTCCGCAGCGTTCCAGCCATGGGCGCAGGCTGGATCCTGGGTACCCGGCTCCTACTCCAGCGTTACGCAGGAGCCGCTCTGCTGCCTCCAGCGTCATGGTTTCGCCGGCTTCCATGTTCAGAGCTGCCAGTGTTTGGCGCTCCTCACGCTCGATGTCCCCGTCAAAGACCCATTCAGCGATTTTGGAACCCGGCCACGTGAGGCCGCTGAGGACGTCCAAGACCGTGATGCCGTCGGTCACCTCTTGCGCCAGCCACGGGTGCCGGGCGATCAGATCCGCCTCACGGACGGGACACGCGATCTCGCGTTCGATACGAGCAACGGCACGCTGCAGGCTGGCGTCGTCTTCGATGAGGTTCTGCAGGGACTGTGGCAGGTCGTTGCGTCGCTTGTGGACTACGTGGCGGAAGGTATGCAGTTGGGACGCTAGTGTGTCGAGCGGTCGGGGGTCCTCGGCGCAGACATGGTCCCGGATGATCACCTGCTCCAGGTCATCCAATTGATCAAACCATGCGGATACCTTGTCCACCACTGCGCCCCACTCGCTTAGTTCTTCTTACCCGACCGCGGCCGCTGGCTGCGACCCGGTCAACTCCCCTGGCGCACCACTGGCGATGCACCCCACGGCGTATCTGACGTTCATCTTCCGCCCTCCGGCGGAAGATGAACGGTGGCTGCATGCTCGGCGTCGCCTACTCCTCAGCAGCCGTGAGCGTTCCCGGTGCCAGTTCGCTGTCCTGTGAACGCTGCGCTGGCACCGTCACGGACGCCGCCCACTGGTCGTACTGGTCCTGGTCCAGGTAGAACCAGTCCCGAAGTGCCCTCATCAACGTCTTGTGGGCCATTTCCGTGGCAAGTCGCTCAAGCTTGTTCTGGGGGCTGCCCGGACGGCTGGCTTTCAGGGCGCTCACATTCTGCTTGATCAACAACTCGAGATAGAACTGGCGTGCTGCATGCAGGGTTTCCGTGAAGTCGTGCGGGTCTGCAAACCACCGGCTCACGTGCTCCCAGGCGGCCGGGGTGGCCAGAGCCTGGAGCCAGAAGTAGCGGAAGTAGACCGCTTGCGGCGTGTCCATGTTGCTGATCTGGTTAAGCGGGTTGGTGATGTCGCTTCTGCTGTTGTTGAAGGCGAGCTTTCGGTCGCGGCCTTTGCCGTGCTCCTGAGCGAAGTACGCGTTCCAGCCGTCGACGAGGGCGGCAGCGAAGGCCGGGAGCTCGTCGATGTCCACCGAACCCTGCAGCTTGCGCAGCTCCCACAGTGTGCCAAGAGCAAGCATCTGCCCGATCTGGCATGCTTGTGTGTTAAAGACAGCGAACGCCGCGTTCGATCGCTTCACATGGTTTTGGGTCGTGGAGTCGAGGTACTCCTTGGCTCGCAGCCGTTCGAAGTCCTGTTCACGCTTATCCAGCGACTCCCACGCCACGACGACGTCCGATTTACTGGGCTTGAGACCCTCAGCCTTCTTCTCAAGGAAGTCGTCGTGGCTGGCCCGCAGAGTCCAAAAGACGCCGACACCGCTGAACAACGCGTCGTACGCGAGGGCCAGACTGCTGTCGTCCCGATGCCAGGAATCCTTCAGTGCGGTAAGCCCTCTGGAGTGCGAGGCGTAGGGAGCCGTATGCGACAGCAGCGTCAAGATGGCCCGGCCCCACGTCGCTGCGAAGCGTTCGGCAATGGTGTCGATGCGCCCCAGCGGGAAGTTGACGTTGCCGAGTTCGTCCCGCCGGTAGGGGAAGCCGCCGTCGTCGATCTCGTCGTCGAAAAGGGTCGCGATGTCGAGCTGACCGCGGAGGAACTTGTCCTGCTCGCGTACATTGTGCCGACCCGGCCCTTGCTTGAAGGTAACGTCCTGCAGCTGCCGGGACGACCCGAAGAGCAGGCGTTCGACGATGGCTTTGAGGACGGTGATGCTCGTCAGGACCGACCAGCGCGCAGGCCGGTTCGCGTTGACCTGCGGGTTGTCGTACTCCACCGCGTACAGCGGCATGAGGTCGCCGCGATTGTTGCCCCGCAGCTCACTCAGCAGGCGCCGGGTGAGGATGTTTTTCAGCTCGGCATCCGACAGCAGGATGATGCGCGACTCCGACGGGGGCCGCGCCTCCTTGTTGACGTCAACGAAGAGCTTGCGGGCCGCCTCATGCGGCTTGGCGTCCTCGCCTGTTTGCTCGGGGAACCAGCACACGGTCACGGGCACCTCGACCTTGCTGAGGTCGAGGTCGCCGCCTCGCTCATCGAGCAAGAGCTGTACTTGGTGCTCATAAAAGGAGCGGTACTTCGCGCCGCTGGAACCCTGCCAGCTTTTGGTCATGGTGCGCTCCACCGCGAGCAGCGCCATCGCCCGGTGCTGGCCGTCGAGTACGACCAGTTGAGCCTCGGCACTGTTCCACCACAGCTTTCCGATGCTGCCTGGATGCGGTCGGCCGTCCGGCGCCGCTAGCCGCTGGACCTGGAAAGCGTCCCCCGCGCGCTGCTGCAACCACTGCGCATCGTCATCCATGACGAGCTTTGAATCCGCCTCAAGGGGCGCGAACCGCGATGGCCTCTTGCTCCTGAAGGGCAGCAGGACCGCGACGATCGGCGGGAAGAACGCCGGCCCATTCGCTTGCTCCGTCATGAGGTAAGGAATCAACTGGACGGCGACACGGTGGTCGTCCAGGTCGCGCTGGAGGAGCTGGTTGAAGTCAAGGTCTCCAGCTTCCATCACTTCGCGTACGGGGGCGAGGCTCTTGGTGAGGCGGCGCTCCGGGTCGTTGGCGTCCTCACCCAGGCGCGCCTTGGTCATGATGTAGTCGACGCGGCCGGCGGGAGTTGCGAAGCTGCCCCACGTTCCCCGCACATGGTCCAGGAACCTCGGCTGCGAGCCCATCCCATACATAGACGCTCTACTCCCCCTCTGTGCCCAGTACGCATAGTCAGACATACCGCAGCAGAATCGACCGAAATACTCTCACTCATGGCTATGATCACCTGAGTCGTGAAGAGATTATGTACCGGCCATGGATCTTTTGCGATAACTACCCCTCGTTCAAGCTGCCACCCTCCGTCTCCGCGCCATGCCTGCGACGTGGCACTGATCCTGACAGCCCATAGGATGTCTCACTTTTTGCCTCTGAGTCCGCTCACTCCGTGCATCCCCGCGGAACCTTCAGCCCTGCTGAGAGGCTGCGCTCCGCCCGCGCATGGTGCGCCCGCACGCCATGGCGAGCCCGCAGCTGTCGCAGAAGTCCTGCAGAGTGTCGAGGGAGAGCAGCAAGGCGGACGGGTGTGATCCGAAAAGGGGCGCTGATGCCTGCACGGACGACCGCGCGGGCGTGACGATGCCTGGAGAAAAGGGACACAACGCCGCCCAATTTCCAGACGGCAGGCGGTTTCGTCGGCTCGGCTTGAGAGGAAATGCCAGGCGAGGGTGACGTCGACTAGGGCCTGTGTGATGTTGTGATCAGTTGGTGGGTCTTCCCTCTTGGGACGGTGGGACCCGGTAGGACATTGGCTGTGACTCGCAGGCAACTCACCGACGATCAGTGGAAGTTCATCGAGCCGTACCTGCCGATCGGTGAGTACGGCCCCTAGCCGGAGCGGCTGCGAGAGCAGTTCGAGGGAGTGATCTGGCGGTTCCGGTCCAGTGGCCAGTGGCGCGAGATGCCGGCCGAGTTCGGGCCCTGGGCCACCGTCTACGGGCGTTTTCGGGTCTGGCGCAACGCCGGTGTCTTCTCCGCTCTGCTGGAAGGCCTGATCGCTGCGGCAGCCCGCGTGGACCGGACGGATCTGTCGCTGGTCAGCGTGGATTCCACGACCGTGCGGGCCCACCACGACGCTGCGGGGATGCGGGTGAGCGATGACCTCATGGAGGTGCTGGAGGAAGCCGCGCGGGAGCAGGAGCAGGCCCGGCAAAAGGGGGCGGTTCGCAGGAACAGAACGGACAGGCCGAACGGCGGCGCGCCGGCGCCGGCTCCGCCTGAAGCAGGCCCCGCTCGGCAGGTCCCGGGGCGGCCTGACCAGCAAAATCCATCTCGCCTCGGACCGCAGATGCCGCCCGCTCGTGTTCGTCCTGACCGCGGGGCAGGCGGCCGACAGTCTGCAGTTCATCCCCGTCCTGCAAAGGGTGCGGGTCCGGCTGCCCGTCGGCCGTCCCCTCACCAGGCCCGGTGCGGTCGCTGGGGACAAGGCCTATTCGTCCCCGCAAAAACCGCGCCTACCTGCGCAGACGCAACATCAAAGCGGTCATTCCCGAGAAGAGGGACCAGGCCGCCAACCGGAAGAAGAAGGGCGCCAGAGGCGGCCGGCCCGTCAGCCACGACGTCGATCTCTACAAGGAACGCAACACCGTCGAGCGCCTGATCAACAAACTGAAGGCCTGGCGAGGCATCGCCACCCGATACAACAAGTCGCCCGAGAGCTACCTCGCCGGCCTCCACCTCCGTGCCTCAATGATCTGGATCAACGACCTGCTGAAGGCAACTGGCTGATCACAACGTCACACAGGCCCTAGCAGCCCTGAGGGGAAGGCGCTCATGAGGTGGCCTGGTCTCGGCGCAGGAGACGGAACAGCAGGTACGAAGTCGTCGACTCTGATCGTTGGTCTGGGGCAACGATCGTACGAAGACGGTTGCGGTCGGCGAGGTGTCCGCCGGCACGGACGCCCAAGCCGCGCCCCGTACGGGTGTCGAGATGAGCCAGAAGCCTGACACCTACCGGCGTTGCGGACAGGGACCGCCCTTACGGGGGCTGTCCGTGGAAGCGTCGTACACAGAGACGAAGCGCGAGTGCTCCGATTCCCCCAAGGATCACCTTGAGGGAATCAGGCACAAGCAGGATGTCAGACACGCACGACGGCGCCGACCATGCCTTCGATCGTGGCCATCTGCTTGTCGGCGCCGAGGTAGCCGATGCCGCGGTGCAGGTGGACGGTCAGGATCCGCTGGACGTTGTCGTCGGTAGGCTCCTCGCCGATAGCGACGCAGCGCTGCTTGAGCAGGGCCAGGTAAAGGTCGCCATGGGCGCCGGCGAAGGTCTTCCAGCTCATCTCGACGTTGGAGTCGGTGACGATGTCCTTGACCAGCGGGGTGGAGGCATCCTTCAGCGACAACAGGAGCGCCCAGCGGCACAGCACGTTCCACTGGGTGATGCCGGTGGTGCGCTTGAGGTAGACCAGCCGGTCCCTGGCTGGCTGGGACAGACGGACGATATCAACCGACATGCTGGGCTCCCTCGTTCCACCAGTAGCCCTCGACGACGCTGGTGGTGAACTCGGTGTCGTCGTGCACCAGGGTGTAGGTGTGAGCGATGGAATCTTCCAGCCGGCCCATCAGGTTCTCGTCGATTTCCTCGTCGGTGGACAGGAGCAGGACCTGGTTGCTGGCATGAGGGAAGTAACGGTCGACGAGGTGCTCGCGGTGGCGGCTGTCGAGGCGGCCCAGCGGAGTATCGATGACGCTGGGGAGCCGGTTGCCGGCCACCTTCATCAAACCCCACAGCAGCGAGACCGCCAGGAGCTGGCGCTCTCCCGCGCTCAGGCGGGAGGGATCGATGGGTTCGCCGTCGGCATCCGCCAGGGTGAGGGTGAACTTTTCGGTGTCGATGCGCAGGTCGTGCACGAGAGCTTGCTTGCGCAGGAGGACCTTGAAGCTCTTCAGGACGGCCACTTCGAGCCGGCTGATGTGCCGCTGTAGGAGGGCGGAACCGAAGCGCTCGAGGGTGGTGCGGGCTTTCTCGGAGTACTTGATGATCCGCTCGACCTCCTCCGCCTTGACCTTGGTACGCACGAACTCCTTGTGCGCACGCTCCAGCAGCGTGATGACGTGCACGCGGCGCCGCTTGAGCTCCTCCAACTTGGCCTCGGCGCGCTCGCGGGCAGCCTCGCGATGGGCGACCTCCACGATCTGCTCGCCGCGCGCCACCTGAAGGGCTTGCACCTTGTCCTGGGCGGGAACGCCGGCGAGCTGCCGGTCCACCTGGTCCAGTTGCTCAGCCAGCTCCGCAACGCGCTCGAGCAGCTGCGCGCTGCGCTCGGTGTCCCGCTTGAGCAGTTCATCGAGAACAGTGAGCTGGGCGAGTGTGTCGTGCGGCAGGCTCAGATCCACGGGCAGTTGCGTCCTCGCGGCGCGCTCGGCGCGATCACCGTCCAGCCGTGTGAGGATTTCCGCGCGTACGGCATCGGGCAGCAGGTCCAGCAGCCAGCGGTCGCGCTCGTGCAGGACTTCCAGCACCTGGGCGGACTGGCGGGCTTCCTTCTCGCTCTCGGCTTGGCGGCGCACGTCGTCCAGGAGCGGTTTGACCATCAACAGCGGAAGGGAGCCTGCCGCGAGGTGTGTGAGCTCGGTGCGCACCTGGGCCAGGTGCAAGGCGGTCTGCTTCTTGTCGTTCTCCAGCTCCACACGCCGGTTGAACAGCTCGCCGCCCTCGTCGGCGAACGCCTTCTCCAGGCTGTCCAGTTTGCGCTTGGCCTTGTCGACTTCGCTCTGGGACTGGGCCAGTTCCTGGTAGGCGACGTCGAACTGGGCCGCCACCGCATCGCGTTCGCCTTCTTGGGCGCGGATGTTGTCCAGGAGGTGCTGTTCTTCGTCGGAGAGTTTCTGGCGCCGCTGCAGGGCCAGAAGGTCGTTGCGCAGCTGCTGGACGGTGCTCACGCCCAGCAGGGAGTGCACGGCCGACTCGATGACGGACGCGGCTCGTTCGGGGTTGGCCAGCGATTCGATCTTCTCGCCGTCGAAGAAGGCGAGAGAGGCGATCTCCAGCGGCAGCAGGGACTCGACGTGGTCGGCCCAGCCTTCGCTGAGCAGCCGGTTGTACTTGCTCTCCGGCTCGGCTTCGCGCTGGGCTGCTACGCGTTCGCCGTAGTTCTCGTCGACGTAGACGTTGAGGAACTCTTTCAGGGTCTTGCCGCCGAGGTGCCAGCTGCGCACGATCCGGTAATAGTGCTCGCTGCCACCGCTCATGACGGTGAACTCAAGGGTGATAGCCGAGCCGCGGCTGGGATCGGCCTTGCGGTTGATGCTTTCGCGCAGGTACGTCTCGTACGCCTTGGTGCCGCGGCCGCTGCAGCGGGCACGGTTGCCGTAGAGCGCCAGTTGGATAGCATCGAGCAGCGTCGTCTTGCCGCACCCGTTGAGCCCGCCGATCAAGATGATCGGCTTGTTCTTCTTGGGGGTGAGGTCGAGCGACTGCTTTCCGCTGTAGGCCCCGAATTCTTCGAGGGTGATCTTACGCAGGAGCATCGAGTTCGTTTTCGTCGTCGAAGGTCAGGTTTTCAGCGATGTCGTCGTGCAGCTTTTTCTTGCGGGTGGCAAATTCCACGGCGTCTTCGTGGTTGTCGTAGTAGCCCTTTTGCACCGCCTGCTCGAGCGCCTGGAAGAGGCCCGAACGGCGGGCCATGGTGCGGTACTTGCGCTCGACGGCGAGGAGCTCGCGGACCATGTTGTAGTGCAGGTCGTCGCCGTCGCAGACCTGCTTGAGGACGTCCATCTCGTCGGAGCCCATGACCAGCTGCTCATCGAGCGGGCCGCCGGGGAAGGGCTCGCCGGTGGCTTCCTGGTAGAGGCGCGGCAGGCTGTCTTCGACCTCGTGCTTGTCGAACACCCAGGTCCGGCGGATCTCGTGCAGTTCATCGAGCGTGATCAGCTCGATGTTCTTCACGTGCTCCGGGGCGTGCGCGCGGATCCAGGTCTGCGCCTCGAGCAGCTCCTTCAGCCAGTTTTCGCGGAAGGACTGCAGGTAGGGGCCGTGGATGGCGTCGTCGTTGAACAGCATCACCTTGCCGTTCATCCGCCGGAAGTCACGGGCGGGCTTGTCCGGGCGCGGGAAGGGCGCCTTGCGGCCGGCCGGCAGATCCGGGTCACCCTCCTCGTACTTGCCGAAGGGGGCATCGAGCTTGTTGCGCAGCTCCAGCAGGGGGAGCATCCACTCCTTTTCCTCATCGTTTTGGATCATGGCGGACATGGACTTGTCCTCTTCGACGAGAGTGCAGGTCCAGCAGCCGAAGCGGCTGGAGCCGCAGGAAGGCGTGGTGGAGTCGACCACGAGAGGGCATTCGCCGTCGCTGGAAGCGCCCTGGTACATGGTGAGCAGGTCCTGATTGTTGTAGCCCCAGGGGTTGGGGATCTGCATCAGGAACTCCCACACGTCGTCGTTGGTCCAGTCCTCAACAGGGCTGTAGACGAGGGAGTTGGGAAGGCTCGAGTTCGGCGACAGACGCTCGCGTACACGGCGCTTCTCGTGCTTCTCCATCGCCCGGGCACGCACCTGGCTTTCGGCCTTGCGGATACCCAGCACCATGATCGCCTCGCCGTGCGCGGCAACGACGCTGCGGATGAACGAGTTCGACGGCTTGATCTTCAGACGCTCGGTGCACCAGCGGAACTTCGGGCGCGGGGCAGGATAACCGCGGCCGATCAAATTGACCCAGAAGGTGTCCTTTATCTCCGGCGTCAGACGGTGCGGCTCGATGGGCAGCTGCTGCGCGCGGGCTGCCTCGTCCATCGTCTCCAGCGAAGTGGTCACCCAGGCGGCCACGACGGGGTTTTCCACCAGGGTGTCGGTGCTGATGACGTGAACCGGCTTGGTGCGCTGCGCTTCGGGCAGATCCTTCAGCGCCATCCACACCAGCTGCAGCACGGCCGTCGAATCCTTGCCGCCGCTGTAGCCGATGACCCAGGGCACCTGGTCGGCCGTGTACAGCTCGCGGATCTCGTCCGTCAAGGCTGCGGTGACCTCATCCAACGACTGACCGTTGAAGGGCTTGCGCCTCACGGGGGTGAGCCCGAGGTTGAGGGGAATGGTGGTCATGCCTCGCCTCGCAGGTATGCGTCTTCCACGCGCTGCTCTTCCGGGCTCAGCTCCAGACCCAGATGCTTACGCAGGTAATTAACAGTCAATGTCACGTTCTGATGGCTTTTGGAAACGCGGCCGCCGACGATGGCGCGGCCTTCCCAGTCGGTGTTGGTGCGCGTCCAGTCCACGTCCTTCAGCAGGCTCAGCCGCTTCTTCCACGCATCCGGCTTGCCGGTCTCGCGCAGCAGGGAGTTGCCCACACGGCCCAGCGCATGCAGGGCAATACCGTGGCTATGGATGAAGTCGCGGCGCATCTCCTGGGCGGAGAGCTGCTTGGTGCGCACCATCGCCCACTCCGGCAGTGCGGCATCTATGGCTTCCCAGAACGACTGCGCCAGCCGGGCTGCCTCGTCCTGCTTCAGCTCCAGGCCCTGGAAGAGGGACTGGTTGCCGTAGTAGAGGGCGCTGAGGGTGAACAGCTTGCGCGAGCGCGCAGAGAGCGTGCTCTTCTCCATCTCCACGAAACCCTTGAAGACGGCCGAACTCTCGGTGAGGGTGCGGGCGATCTGAGCGTTGACGTCCCGGTGGTCGTACAGCACACCGATCGAACGCGCCGGGCGCACGGCGTGCCGGTTGAGGTCGGCGAACATCTGCTGGGAGCGGGAGAGCCCGGAGTCATGGAAGAAGACCACCGCGATGGTCTCGTCCCCCAGATCGGGGTTCTCCCTCAAGGCGAGCTCGATGGCAGCCCGGCGGTGCTGCCCGTCATTGATCAAAAAGCGCGCGTCCATGGGGATGCGCAGCTGCCCCGTGCGATGCGCGGCCCCCTGCGCGCCCTGGCTCTCGAAGATCATGTCTCCGTCGACGGACGCGGTCAGAGCACTGAAGACGTAGTCGTCGGGGTTGTCCAGGATGTAGCGGGCAAGAGCCGGCAGGCGCCCCTTGTTCAGCACGCGCTGCGCTCTGAGCTCCGCAGAAAGATCATCTTCATCGAAGAGGAAGATCTTCGGGATGAGCCGCAGCGGGCACATCGACGCGTAAAACTCCCGCCCCGCCTGCACCCCGCGGATCGCGGGGAAGGTGTATTCAAAGCCCGTGGACACCCGCGGGACAGCCCGCCCCGCACCCTTGCTCGCCGCTTCAGTTAGCACCCGTGCACTCTAGCGTGCCGGTACGTCTCCCGAGAAACGTACGTCACTTTTCTGTCGACGTACTCAGACCAGCAGATGACGTACACGAAGCCGCACTCGTGCACGTGACGGCACCCACACCGCCGCCCAGACGGGAAGACGCACGGGCAGCCGAAAGTTGAGCGTGCCCGGGAGCGCGCGATACCCGGGGGCGGCGCGGTACCCGGGGGCGGCGCGGTACCCGGGAGGGGGTGCGGTGCGTGCGATGGCGAGGGGCGCTTCGTGCGGCGGCGGTCCAGCGTGTACGTTAAGCACTTCACGTACACGCTGGGTAGTGGAAGAGCTCTGAGGCGGGTGAGCGCTGTGGTGGCGTATCTGGATGTGGCGGCAACGACACGGGTGGACCCGAAGGTCGCCGAGGTCGTCCTGCACTGGATGACCGAGGACTTCGGCAACGCCGGCAGCCGCACCCACGAATACGGCGCCCGCGCCAAGAAGGCGGTCCAGCAAGCCCGTTCCTTCATCGCCACCACCGTCGGCGCGAAGACCGAAGAAGTGATCTTCACCAGTGGGGCGACGGAGTCCAACAACATCGCCCTGCTCGGCCTCGCCCCGCACGGTGAGAAAACGGGCCGGAAGCACATCATCACCTCGGCCATCGAGCACAAGGCCGTCATCGAGCCCCTGATGCATCTGCAAGAGGCCCGCGGCTTCGAGGTCGACTTCCTCTCCCCCGGCCCCTCCGGCCGCATCACAACGCAGGCAGTGATGGAGCGGCTGCGCCCGGACACCCTGGCGGTGTCGCTGATGCACGTCAACAACGAAACCGGCGTCATCCAGCCGGTCGCCGAGCTAGCCGAAAAGCTGCGCGCCACGCCCACCTTCCTGCACGTCGACGCCGCCCAGGGCTACGGCAAGCTGCCCGCAGACCTGACCGCACCGATCGACCTGATCAGCATCAGCGGCCACAAGATCGGCGCGCCGAAGGGCATCGGCGCCCTGGTGACCCGGCGCCGGGGCTGGGACAAGGTGCCGCTGGAGCCGATCATGTTCGGCGGCGGGCAGGAGCGCAAACTGCGCCCCGGCACCCTCCCGGTCCCGTTGATCATGGGCCTGTACGAGGCGTCCAGGCTCTTCCACGAGCGCCGCGACAACTGGGAACGCGAAGCCCGTGCCATGCGCGAGCAGCTGCTCAAAGCGCTCAGTGCGACCCGCTTCACCGTCAACGGTGACCCCGACCACAGCCTGCCGCACATCCTCAACGTCACCTTCGACCAGCTCAACGCCGAAGCCCTCATCGTCCGCCTCAAAGACCAGGTCGCCATCGCCACCGGATCGGCGTGCACCAGCGCCTCCTACACCCCCAGCCACGTCCTACAAGCCATGGGCCTTAACGATGAGGTGGCCGCCAACGGGCTCAGGTTCTCCTGGTTCCCCGCCCAAACGGCCGACTTCGACCCGCTGCCGGTAGCCGAGACCATCGCCCACATGCAGCCCGCCCAGCCTTGAGGTGCCCCGGCTCCTGCTCTGGCCGTGAAGGGTCCACCCGGCGTGACCGTTGCAGCCGGACCCGCCCATCGGGCTTGACACGGCTCCAGGGCAAACCCGGTGCCGCTTCCGCCCTGGCCTGGTTCCACCGCTGAACAGGATGAACGGCTTCGGGCTGGGCGCTTCAAGCCGGAACTGAACACGTCTGCAGGTCCAAGGCAAACCTGTTCCGGTGGGGCCGGCAGCACCGATACCGCCATCACCAATGCGGCGGGACAGGCACGCCTGCACGCCTGCCGTCACACGCGAGCGCAGCGAGCCGCTATCCCAGCTCATCCATCCGGCGCCTCCCCCAGGGCCAGCTCCTCCAGCCGCACCCGCACCCCCTTCACCGCAGCCACCCCCAGATCCGACGCCCACTCGCCCCTGATCCCAGCCCGCTCGCAGCCCTCAGCAACGCTGCCAAGGACAGCGAGGGCCAGTGCAGCCCACTGCTGCTCCGTCAGACAGTCAGGCTTACCGACCGGCTCAAACGCGGGCTGTTGTGCCATCCATGCCATGTTCTCTCCTTGCCAACCACATGCCGCCACACATCCAACCCGCCGCAACGGCCAACCCGGCGCCTGCACCAGCACAGCACTACACAGCATCAGGGCGGCGCACCAGACGGTGCCCGCGCAGCTGCCGCCCGCATCTGATCAGCTCGGCGTTCCAGCCGTTCTCGGTCCCGATCAGGTGCGGGTGCTGGTAAAGCCCCGCGCGCACCTCTGCATCGGTCAGCCGCTGGTAGCGCGGCACGTCCGCATCGTCGGGCGCCAGGAACTCGTGCTTGCGGTGCAGCAGCGGGCGGTTGGCCGAGGACGCATAGGAGATGTGTGAGGCTTCCAGGGTGTGCAGGTCCACCAGGTAGGACGACGCGATCCGCGGATGCGGATCACGGTCAAAGTCCGGGTAGTCAAGCCACGACACCGCCCGCCCGTCGTGCTTGAGCTTGGCCACCGTCCACTCCTGCGGACGCCCTGCGGCGATCGACGCGCAGTGCTCGTAAAGACGCAGCACCGTGGGAATCCGCTCCATCGCGCGGCGATGGACATACAACGCCGTCGGCGTCAGCTTGCCGGCCGCCGAGGCATGCATGGCACCGCGCACGTAACTGTCGTCGCGCAGCTTCAGCAGCAGCCGGTCCGCCCGCCGGCAAGCCTCCTTGTAGGAGCTGAAGAAGCTCCGCACGTCCTGCTGCAAACCCACCGGCAAGCTTGCGAACGGCCCGCGGCCGTTGAAGAGTTCCACCGCCAGATACAGCAGCGTGTTCAGCGTCGACTGCTTGGCCCCCGCCTCTACCCGCGCAGCATCCGCACCGTCACGCACCAGACGCTTCAACTCACCCGGCTTCAGATGGGCCAGCAACTCCGCCACCGCGCGCGGCATTTCCTCAATCCTCGGCGGCCTGCCGCGGCGCTCCACAAAATCCACCAGAGCACTGACCGCCGAAGCAGTGTCTTTCGAAGCCAGCCACTCGGCATCCGGCACCACCCGGTGGGCCAGATAGGACAGACGGGCACCCTCGTCCTTGAACGCATACACAATGCCCGGTGCTGCGCCAACCACCCGGGCGCCGGTGACCTCTTCCACGTACTGCCGCAGCTCACTGGCAGCAAAAAGATGCTGAAACGTCTGCCGACTCGTCAGCAGCCCGTCCCCGAACTCCTCACCACGGACCTTCGACCTCTCCCACGTCAGACGGGCCGAAACCACCAGCAGCGTCGAAGCCAGCTCCCACGCCTGCTCAAGCGTCCGCCGACGCTCCACCGGATCCTCGATCACATTCAGCACATACGTCAGCAGCACCACATCGCTGGCCTCGAGCCGGGTCTGCGACCGGTAGTACGGATCCCACCCCACCACCCGGTAATCCAGCCGCTCAAGCGCCTTCACGTCACCGCCACGGCCGCATCCATAGTCCAGAACGGTCCGCTCCGGCATCAGCTGACGATCCGCCAACGCCTGACGCGCCGGAACCGACAACGCCAACCGGCCAATCGCCGTACGCCGGCGATCACTCCCCCACAACCCCTCCACCACCACACTCACCCTTTAACGCCACACCAACACCCGCCACCGAAGACAACAGCAGCGTAGAAGACACCCCACCCTGCCCGAGCACCCAACAAAGAACCCCCACAACGCCCAGCCATCTCGGGTGCAGCAGTCGACCGCGCCCTTGCCTTTGTCTTGGCACGAACCCGCGCATGGGCCTTCTTCAGGGGGATCGCGACGCCCGCTTCGACAGCTGGGAGCAGCCAGCGATCAAGCTCCTGCCCGAGGCCGCATGGGTACTGGGTTGGTGCCGTCGTGGCCTTCCCCGAGCCCGGCGCCGCAACCTGGCTGCCAGCCCGGATCTTGGGGTACATATGATCCGCCCGTGATCCATTCGATGCGCCCGTTCGAGGAAGAAGACACCCGCAAGGTCCAGACCGCTGTAGCAGGCCGTCCTGGATCGGACGAACCGGTTTTCCTACCGTTCGATCACGGCGAGTTCCCCGAATTCCTCGCGCGGTATCCGAACCTCGACTTCTTCTGCGGCTCGCTCCTCGGCGGCTGCGGGAAGAAGCTGTCGGCGAAGCGTTACACCAGCAAGAAGTGCCACTTCGCACATCATCCGCCGGTGCAGTGCCGACGCACCTCGAACAGCGAGTCCAGCGCGGATCACCTGTATGTCGGACAAGCTCTCAAACAGTGGCTTCAACAGCAGGGCCAACGTGACGTGAGCGTCTCGTACGACCTGTTCGGTGCCGATTCAGGCGGTTGCGTCAACGTCTCCTTCGACGGGGGCCGTCGCGCTGTCCGAGTCCAACTGGACCGCATGGAGTGGAAGTCCTGGCTCGCCCGTCGCGAGAAGCTCAACCAAGCGACCCGCGGCAGGGCCGACTGGATCTACGGTCCGGACAGCATGCTTGCTCACAACGAGGTCGACACTGCGCACTACGCGCTGCGGGTGCAGTGCCGCACTGTCGGAGCGACACGTGAGGTACAGATAGGAACACAGCTCCCCGGGCACACCATCGAGTGGACCACACTGAACCACTGTCGCCTCACCGACTCCAACATCCTCACCCCGCACCTCGAAGAGACGGACGAAGGCATTCGGGTCCGCAGGTCGGACACCGCTGCGAAAGCACCCGCCCCCGCACCGCCCACGCTGGTCTCCCAGCCCGCACCGGTCGTCTTTCAACTGGCGTCGGGCACGGTGGCCTTCACCGCCGCCGTTGCCGTGGCGGGCACACAGGGGCCCCGGCGCCTGTACGACGCCCTCGTCCAGTCCACGGGATCGGCGCCAACCCCTGGCCGCATATCATTGCCCGCCGAAGCGGCCGTACCCGACCACGACCAGCTGTGGGTCCTGCTCGGTCCGGCAACCCTTCGGCTACCCCTCACCGGCGACAGCCGCATGTCTGATTCCCACGTCATCATTGCAGCGCAGAGCATCGCCCGGCTGGAGGGCAACGCGCATAAGCCCTGGCAGGGCCTGCGTCCTCCAAACGCACCGGCCCCCACCGCGACCGCCTCACCATCCAAGGCTGTCCCGGAGAACACTCACACCCCACAGGCACCGACACCGACACCGACACCCCTCGACGTCGACCACACGCATGCCGTCACGGTGATCCGTGATGCGCTCCAAACCGCAGCCCGGCATCGCAGCCCAGTCGGCTGGGAAGCACTTGCCGAGCTTCTGGGCACCCCTGTCACGGCCATCAGCCACGACCAACGCGTACGACTCCTCGCCGCCGTCGACTCCCCCCACGGCAAGGACGCTCCCCTGCTGAGTTCACTGGTCGAACTGGCCGAGAGCCCGGACGAACCGCCGCCGTTCTTCCGCGACGTCCTCAAACGCCTCGGCTGGGAAGGCGACCTCTCCGGAAATGCACTGGCACAAATTCGCACGCGCGAGCAGCAACGCGCCTACCAAGCGCTCGGCTCAGCCCAGCCGTCGTCAGGCGCCCCTACGCCCGCCCAGGCACCTGCGCCCAGTCCCCCGACCCCCCACGTCGCCGGCCCTGACGCCACCGCACCGCAATCCGGGGCCGAACAGGAAGCCCAAGCCGCCCTGGAGGCCCTGCTCGACCAAAGCCTCGAGGCCAGAGATGCCGGCGACTGGGGCGCCGTACGAGAGACCGCGAGATTCCTCTCCATGCTGCGCGACAACCCAAACGTCGCCCAAGCCGTACGCACTGCCGCCGCAGCCGAGTACGACCTGCTGACAGCCTGGTCGGGTGGAAGCCCGACCGTCTCCGGTTACCGGCTCGCCAGCCTCCTCAAGCGCCTCAAAGACGAAGGCGAGAATCTGCCCCTGGCCGCGCTGCGCACTCTCGTCGACGACGCCGAAGCAGAAGCTGACAAACTCGACCGCTACCTCACCACCGACGAACTCGACGAACTGGGGCGCTGGAGCGACGAGCTGGCCAGACGGTCAGGACGTCTCCCACTGGACGCCCTGCAGCAGCTCGGCGGTGAGGTCCGCTCCGTCCTCGAGTCCTACGCACGAGCGGGCGCCGTCGTGCCCTGGACGGAACTCAGCACCAAGGTCGACGCAGGCATCCTCGACCTCCATCCCGATGACCAAGTGGAGCTCCTCGTCCAGGCGGACAGCGACACCACCCCGGACGCGCCCCTGCTGTCCGCCCTCGTCACCGACGACAACTTTCAGGTCCATCCGTTCTACGCCCGGATCCTCGACCACCTCGACCGCCCGCCGACCACGGAAGCCGAGTTGCCGACACAATGGCGCCGCGACGTACTCAGACTGCATGCCCTCTGGAGCGAACGCCACCAACCGAACGAGGCGCCACAAGCTCGACCGCTCAGCTGATCCGACAACCAGCCCCAAGCCGTACGCCACAACGCACCAGCCCGACCCCCGCCTCACCACCTGCAAGATCCACGCCCCGCCGTCGAACGCAAACCCGCGAACCCACGCAGCACGCGAAGGCCGAGCAACTCTTGCCTCGTTGCCCTGCTTCGGGTCAGGGAACGCACCCAGCGTTCGCGCCCCGATGGCATGCACGAACTCATGCTCGTCTGCTGCGTCGTCCTCCCTACAGCCCTGGCCTGCAGCCCAGTGGTCATCTACCAACGCTTTCAACTAATCTGATCGCCAGTCATACACGCGTGGGGGGCGCAACTCGGCCACCGGGGGTTTCCGAGGGTGGGTGAGAGGTGTCGGATCCCTCATCACTCGAAAGAGGTCTCATGGCGTTCGGCGCTGCTTCCGTATCCCCTCGAAGCGTGGGCATGGGAGCCCTCCTGGAAGAGCATCACCCGTTCTGGGTTCCCGTCTACCAGCGGGCATACGCATGGGACGAACAGACCGCAGCCTTCATCGACGACGTCAAAGACCTCCTGGAAGAGTCCAACTCTCAGCGTGGCCATTTCTTCGGCGGCTTTGTCTGCATTGAACACACAGACCACTCTCAGTCAAGGCCACACCGGTATCAGATCGTCGACGGCCAGCAACGCCTCACCACCTTCGTGCTCACACTTTCAGAGATCTCGGCCGCAGCACAGGAAATCTCCGACAAAGCACGGCGAGCAGGCGACGACCGAGCCGCGAACTCCGCCAATATCCTCTGCGAGGACATGCGCAACCGCTTCATCTACTGGAATCACTCCAACGTCACGGAAGGACGGATGGAGAAACGTCCGCGCTTGTCTCTTTCGACGGCCGATGACAAGGTGTTCCAGGATCTCCTCGAGGGGCGGGACGTCGTCGCTTCCCGGGAGAGTCATGAACTCCTCCTGGCCGCACAAAAGGCACTGCAGACGAACCTGATCAAACCGATCGTCGAGGCTGCGGACTCCTGGAAGGACAAGGTCGCAAGCCTCGACCGCCTGCGCCACGCCCTGACCGTGCAGTCCCACGTCATCCAGATCGTCTGCCTGGACCGAGAGCGCGCCTATCAGCTGTTCAGTGTGCTCAACGACCGAGGCCGTTCCCTCGAAGACGCCGACCTGCTGCGCAGCTACACACTCGAGCTTCTCGAAGGCAAGCCGCACGAGCAGCGCGTTGCCGCCCAGACATGGGATGAGATTCTGAGCACCCCTGCCGCCAAGGTCAGCGCCTTCCTTAAAGCGTATTACCCGTCTACGACGGGCACGCGTGCCGGGACACCGCTCTTCCAGAAGCTCTGTGACGCATATTTCCCCAAGCAGCCGCCACTCTCCCCCGCCGAGGTATCTCAGCAGATTTCCCGCTTCTCCAAAGAGAAGGAAACGTATCTGAAAATCGCGGCAGGTGAGTGGCCGTTCGAGGATTCCGTCGTACCGGGGTTCACACCCGAAGCGTCAGCATGGCAGAAGGACCGGCTCGGCCGGCTGGTGAGAACTCTCAAGCATGAGCTTGCCCTTCCTCTGCTGCTGGCTGCGGCGCAGTGCACCACGGAAAAGAAATTCGCCGAGCTTGTGTTCATGCTGGAAATTTTCGCTTTCCGGTACAAGAACGTGTGCGGCGGGCACGCAAGCCCAGCCCAGACCATTTACTACGCCGAAGCCAAAAGAGTCCGAGAGGCAGCTGCGCGAGGCGAAGAGGTGAAGTGGAACGAGCTGCGCACCAAACTCCAACAGCTGCTCGACAAGTCGGCGCCGGACGAACACTTCAAAGTAAGCCTGGACAATCATCTGCGCTACGACCGAGGAAGCGCCCAGAAGGCAAACCTCCGTGAATTCCTCACCACCCTGGAAGATCACCGTGGCTGGCTCGACCAGGGCGCTCTCGGGCGGCCCAAGCCGGACATGATGGCCGTCTTCGATCTCCAGCAGGTGACCATCGAGCACATCTACCCGCAAAACCCCCTCCCAGGCGAACCCCAGACCGACATGGCCGAACTCCTCAACCGGCTGGGAAACCTGACCTTCTTCGGACCGCGCGAGAACTCCGACGCAGGCAACAAAACCTTCACCTCGAAATGCGTCCAGCACTACGCGCACAGCAAGGTCAGAATGACGCGCGACCTGACCGAACTCCCCCAGTGGACGAAAACCGAATACGACCAGCGCCTGAAAAACCTGCAGGCGGACGCCTGCAAAGTCTTCCGGCTCCTGGGAACCAACACCACCACCCCCTGATCACATCAGGCACCCCACGTGTGACCTCACACCCGCGCAGACACGCTGCCCAGGCAGCACCGTCAGCGGTGGCACACCCAAGCCGCTGACCGACCCCAAGAACGAAACGCCCCACCGCTGCAGAAGCCTCACACCCGTTGCCTACCGCGCCAACGACAGCGTTGCGAAGTGAAGGCAAGGGACCCGGCCCGAGGGCCGGGTCCCTGCCTCGCCTCAACCTCACCCGACAAGATCGGGAACCTTTCTGGAGGACTTCCACGTAGGCATCGATCAGCTGGGCCGCGTCCCGGTACTCCATACGGATCGATCCACCTGGCAACAGCCCTGCGCCAGCTTCCAGTTCCGCGATCTCCCCGCGCACGGTGGTCCTGGGCCTTGTCGAGCGTCTTGTCCAGGTCGGCGTCCACGAGCCCCGACGTGACGCAGGCGATCACCAGGACGTTGGCGGTCCAGATCGCCGTCTGCTTGACGACGCTGCGCTGGGCCATCGGCAGAGTATGTGAACATCTGGCTCCCGTGCCCGTCGCCCAGATCGGGGGCGGCCGTCACCTGCGTGCCCACGTTGATGATGGTGCTGCCAGCCACCACCTGGTACGGGGACGGGCAGCTGCCCGCGCAGCTGACAAAGATCATCGATCTGCCGCAAGCCGAGCGGCATTTCGAGTCCTGATGGCCCTGCTTGGTCTGGTCGACAAACGCTGCCGGAAGCAGTGCGGCGCTGGCGGGCGCACCCGCGTCTGGAAGCGGGCCGGTGCGGAGTCAGCCCGATGGGTTCAGGCTGGACCGCGGTGCGTCGAGCCGTAGACTTCGCCAGTCAACGCCGACGACGTCCGGCCGTTGCGCGCGCTCGCGGGGAGGAGATCGCATGCAGGACCCTTCGGACTCGATGGAGGCCGTCGAGCCTGAGGAGAACGGCCGGGGCCATATAGCCGACTCACCTGGTGTGGACGATCCGACGGCCGCCTCGGATACCGACTCGTCGACGGTGTCGACGGTCCTGGTGGAGGTGCTCCCGGGGGTGGCTGTCGTCGCCGGTGAGGTCCCGCCCGAGCTGAAGCCCGATCTGATCGACTTCGGGATCGTGCCGAATACCGACCGCAAGCAGATCTCGGCGATCCTCGCCTCGATCGGGAACGCGGCGACTGTGGTCGGCAATCTGGGAAACGCGTTCGCCAGCGTGCAGGGGCTCTACAGGATCGGCGAGACGGCGCAGGCTCTGCTGAACAGTGGTGCGATGCTCGCCGTCAAGGACGGCGGGAACCTCGGGACGGTGATGGTTCCTGGCCGCATCCTGCATCAGGCCCGCTTCTACTCCGTGAATGCGGTGAGCAAGGCGCAGACCGCGGCCTCGGTCGGGCCGGCGCTGGCCATGATCGGCCTTCAGATGATGCTCAGTGAGGTCTCGGGCCTGGTCAGGACCAACCTCGCGGTGACCAGTCAGGTCCTCGCCAGCATCCGCAAGGATCAGTGGGCCGAACTGACGGGGCTCGTCGCTGCCATCGATCGTGCCATCGACCAGGCGCGTGAGATCGAATCGGTCCCGACGTCCCTCTGGGAGGACGTCGCGGGCAGTGGGGCGCTGCTGAACAAGCAGCTCGAGCTCTACCAGGGGTACGTCCGCGACCATGTCAGGCAGATCGGTCGGCTTGATGCGCGCAGCCACCGTGAGTATCTGCAGACGAACGCCGAGGCGATCGTCTTCGACGCCTACGCTCTGCTGTCCTCCCTCAAGGCATGGACCGGGTACCACGCGCTGCGCGCCGCGCGGGCGAGAGCCGCTGGACGTGATGACACCGCCGAGGCGCAGTACGCCGAGGTCATCGCGCGCGACACCCGCGCGGAGTTCGACTCCGCTCTCACCGAAGCGACCAGCCTCCTCGACGCGCTGACCCGGGAGCTGCGGATCACCAGCGAGCTCCCCGGACCCGACGCGTGGCCGCTGCCGGGGAAGCGGAAAGAGGTCAAGGCCGTCCGCGAAGCCTCTGCCCGTCTTCTGAAGGCGATCGAGCCTCTCGCCGATGCTCTCCATCCGCCGGCCCCTGCACTCGAGGTTCCGGCCGTCGTCTGCGCACCCGGATCGCTGGACCTCGATCCCTACCTTCGTATCCTGCGCTGGCTCCTCGAGGACGGTGAGACCCTGCGCGTCCTCGGCTTCCCCGACCAGCTCGATGCCCTCGGTCCCCTTTCCGCGATCGTCGGCGGAGCGAAGGACAAGCTGGCGGCAGCACGGGACAAGGCCGCGGCAAAAACCCTGGTCGCCGTCACGGATCGCCGTATCATCACGGCCAAAACGAACGCGTTCCTCGAGCAGGCCGAGATCCGGCAAGGCATCCCCACCGACCACGTGCGCTACATCCGGGCAACGGCCACACAGGACAAAAACGCACGCCTGGCGATCGACCTCATCACGCGTGACGAGAACATCCGGTGGCTCTTCCACACCGACATCGACAACGCTCACGTAGACGCACTCGCCGCCGTGCTTGCCGAGTCGATGACGATCCCGGACGCCGAACGCGACGAACTCCAACGACGCCGCCACGCCCCCCTCGAGGCAGGCGACAACGGCCAAGGCACCGGCACGACGTCTGCCGAACCGACCGGATCTGAGGCCACGGCCGGCGATACCGAGTAGGCCCCGAGCCGATCGACCCGTTCGTGGCCGGGGCCGCGAGCGGGGCCGTCACATCAGGAGCGCGGCGGCGTGGCGCACCGCCGGGCCGGGGGGCTCCGGTCATCGGGGATCACCGTGCCCACGAGCCCGCAGCGAATGCCTGGACGACGGGGCACAGACCAGGACTCGCAGGACGGCTCTCGTAGCACCAGCACAAGAGCCGTGAGACTCATTCCTGCAGCGGCGGGCAGCACGCTGAGCTGGGCCTGCGCTGGTAAGTGGCGGGTGTTGAGGACGGCGCCGGCCAGGCCTGACCGGCCGGGTGAGGCTTGGTTACTGTGCTGCGATGACCAAGAAGACGCAGTCGCAGCTGGTGGTCGACCTGCAGGGGCAATCGATCGAGACGCTGGACGACTTCTGGGACGCCGTCACCGGCGCCTGCGGCCTGCCCCAATGGTTCGGCCGCAATACGGAGGCCTGGCGGGACACCATCCAGGCAAGAGGCATCTGCGAGGTCATCGACCACCACGACGTCCTGGTCGTTCACGTCGACCAGCACGGACTCTTCGCAGCGGGCAACCGTGAGGCACGGGCGTTGCGCAGCGCGTTCGCGGGACGTCAGTCACGACTGGTCGTGCACGAGCTGTCCTGATCACCCCAGCTCGGCGACGGGCCAGATCGAGATCACCGCCAGATGCAGGGCCGTCTGGCAGGCCAGGGCGAGTTCTGCTCGTGTCCCCGTGCCCCCTCTCCCCTGCTGCCCTCTGCCCGGCTGTCGGTGGGCAGAGGGCAGCAGGGGCGCCGTAGGAACGTCCGGGTCCGATTGCCGGTGGCGGTTGTGGGCCGACACGACTGCCCGTGGTTACAGGCTGCGGGCGGTGATGTCGCCCTGGCCGGTGGTCGCCTTGACGGCCAGGCTGGTGCTGCCGGTGTTGGTGAGGGTGTTGTGGATGTGGCCGTAGGCGGTGCCGACGTCCAGGGTGGCCGCCACGCCACGGGCGGCGCTGACGGTGATGTCGCCCTGCCGGGTGCTCAGGGTGAGCGTGCCGGACATGGCTTCGGTGACGGTCACATCGCCCCGCTGGGTGCTGATCTCGCCGGGGCCGTTCAGGCGGCCGACGGTGATGGTGGCGTCCAGGCCCGTGAGACGGACGCTTGCCGCCTCGTCGAGCTTGACCGATCCGTGCGCGCCGTCGAAGACGACGTCACCGAGGCGTCCCACACCGCGCAGCTCCGCGGCGGCCGACCTCGCCTCGACACGGGAGCCGGCAGGCAGTTGGACGGTCACCTCTACGGAACCGGTGTTGCCGAGGATCTGGTTCTTCGCCTGCGGGGCCTCGATACGCAGGACGCCATCGGCACAGGCGACCTGGATCTGCTCGGCCGTCTTCACGTCGCGGCTCTTGGAGGCGTCGGCGGGCAGGACCTCGACCGTGGTGGTGTCACGCTCCGCGGCGATGAACCGGATACGCCCGGCGGGGATGTCCAGGACGGCGCTGCCGGCCGCCGTTCTGGAAGCACGCACGTCATCAGCGGCGCGACGGGCTTGTCGGGGCCGGTCGCGCGCGACCCGGCCGCAGGAATGACCTCCGAGCGGGCCATTCCTGCGATCAGGAGCGTCTGTCAGGGCTGGCCGTCGGCAGTGGGGAGGCCTACTCCGCCCAGGACGGTGAGGTCGGTGCGGTGCGGTGGGGACGACAGCAGCGCGAGGACTTCTGCGGGGCTGGGGCCGTCGGCGCGCGACGGAGCGGCGAGGGCGGCCTGCGCACTGGCCTCGTCCTGCCAGACCTCGGTGACGTGCACCGTGTCCGGGTCTGCTGTGTCCTGGCTGATCAGGTAGATCTCGCAGCCAGGGAAGCTGTGCAGCCTGTCCGCGACCCTCAGCAGGACGGCGGCGAGTGCGCCGCCCTTGCCTGGGTGCGCGGTCATGGTCATCAGTCTGCCGATCATGTTCAGACCAGGGTGGTGATGCAGAACGGGTGGCCGGCGGGGTCCAGCAGGACCCTCCATCGGTCGGGCTGGGGCTGGGTCGGGGGCTCGACAGCACCCAGAGCCAGCAGGTGAGCCCGCGCGGACTCCAGGTCGTCGACGCCCAGTTCGATGTGGGCCTGCTTCTCCTGAGAAGGGTCCGGCCAGGTGGGGCGCCTGTAGTCGGCCAGCCGGTTGAACCCCAGTCCGGCCGAGCCCTCCTTGCCGAGCAGGATGAAGTCGTCGCTGGAGTAGGCGACGGGCAGGCCGAGGGCCTCGCCGTAGAAGCGGGCCATTTCGGCGGGGTCCGGGCAGTCGAAGGTGACGGCCGCGTAGCGGATCGCGGGTGCGGACGTGTTTCCGGTACTCATGGGGAAGACGCTATGACGGGACCAGGACAGATTCGGTCCTGGTCATGCGGGACACTTCACGATGTGATCAGCACATCCGCCCGCCTGCTGAGACTGGTCTCACTGCTGTCCGCACGCCCGTCGTGGACCTGCGGCGAACTGGCCGACCACATGGCGGTCACCGAGCGCACGGTGCGGCGGGACATCGCCAGGCTCCGGGAACTCGGCTACGGAGTCGAGTCCGATCCCGGGCCATGGGGCGGTTACCGCCTCCGCGCCGGATCCCGGGTGCCGCCGCTGATCCTCGATGACGAAGAGGCTCTCGCCGTGGCCGTCGGGCTGCGCGAGGCCGCGCTCAGCGGCGTTCTCGGCGGCGACCAGGCCGCGCTGTCCGCTCTGCTGAAACTGCGACAGGTTCTGCCAAGCCGGATCGCGGACCGGCTGGGCGAGATGGACGCCGCCTTTGTTCACACCACAAGGCCCGACGCGCCGCAGATCGCGCCCGGCATGCTGCTGGAACTGGCCGGCGCGTGTCGCCGGGCGGAGCGTTGCCGCCTGTCGTATCGAGACCGCGTGGGCAAGGCCACGGTCCGGGATGTCGACCCGTACCGCCTGGTGCACACGGGACGCCGTTGGTACTTCGTCGCACGGGACGTGACACGGGACGAGTGGCGTACCTTCCGCGCCGACAGGGTGGGCCAGATACAGCCGACCGGACGCCCGGTGGAGCTCGTCGACCCACCTGACCCGGCTCTGCTTGTCTCCCGCTCCATCGCGACCGGTGCCTACCCGCTCTACGTGACGATCCGCCTCCCGCTGCCCATGGACCAGGCGCTACGGCTGATCCCGCAGACGGTCGGTACCCACCGCCCGGAAAGCCCCGACGCCACCATCGTCGACATCGGCGGCCCCGACGCGGACGGGCTCGCCAGGTACCTCCTCAGCCTGGCCACACCACTGCGGGTCCTGTCACCGGACGACGTACGGCAGGCTCTGCTGCACCGCACCCGGGAACTGTTCGAGGACAACGTGAACGGTCAGCCCCGGTAGAGAGACATTGCACCGGGAACGAACACCGTCTGGCCGCCGAGGCAGTTACGGAGCGTCAAGGAAGATCCATGGCCCCGCGTTGGCTCAGCAGCTCGGCAAGCTGAGCTTCGAGTTCGGCGGCACGCTTGTCGAGGAAGCGGTTGTTCTCGCTTGCCCCTTCAACCGGACTTCCAGGCTTCGGCGCTCACCGGTGAGTTGCTGGATCTGGCGCTTGAGGGTGGTGTTCTCCGTCATCACGCGCTGGACGGCGTCCTTGGGACCCCGCGTCGGCGAGGAGGACTGCGCCTGGAGCGCGGCCACCTTCGCGATGTCCGGAGCACCCCCGCGTCGGCGGGCAGAACCCCTGAGACCCCGGGCGCACGGCGGTGTTCGGCGTTCACCGCACCGCAGTACCAAAGGCGCGGATGTCGCACGCCAGCTTCAACGCCCTCGCCAGCTCGGCTCCTCCCGTTGCCGCGCGCCGGTGGTCCACTGGCGCCCGGGAACAGACTCTGCGCCGTCACCCGACCAGGGCCTCCTGGACAGGGTCGATCGGGCGCCGGGTTGGCGGCGTCGCACTGGCTGGGATACCAGGACTCGAACCTGAACTGACGGAGAAACCGCCGGGCTGCCAATTACCGGGACTCTTGCAGAAAGCTCCGGCGTTCACGCCGGGGATGAATGCATCTCAAGACTGCTCTGACGTGCACGTTAGAGCGGACGTTTTGCTGCTCGATGTACTGGCGCACGATCGCCAACGGTGCTCCCCCGCACGAGGCGGAGAAATACGAGGGCGACCAC
>NZ_VJZD01000073.1 GCF_009377175.1 Streptomyces adustus | reverse complement strand
ATAAGAGACAGCCCCCTCACCTGCCGACGCACCCGCCGCCACGACCTTGCCGGGACCATCTGTCCGCAGCCGTGGACCACCGGCGCAGGCGCCCGCGCCCGACGGGACGACCTGACCGGGCACTCCTTCACGCTCCTGACCCGGGCCGACCTGCCACCGTCCCCACGGGCGCTCGCCGCCGGCATCGGTGCCGCCATCATCGACGTACGCACGCTCCACGACGACGGACTCCTGACCTCCTGGCTGCGCACCGGCCGCGCGGATGCCGCGCTGCTCCGGCCCGATCGCGTCGTCCTCGACATCCTGCCGGCAGGCCACGCCGACTTCACCGACACCGCCACCTGGGCTGCCTTGCTGTGCACGACCCGCCGTCCCGCGCCCCCTCGCTGTCGGTTTGGCAGGGCTCCGGGACTGTGAAACGCTCGCTTCATGGCATATCTGTCCCGCGTCGGGACATCGATCCCGAACGGTTGAGTCCGGCTGCCTGTCGGAAGTCCCCCGGATCCAGGCTCCGTTCGGGAGTAGGGAACGGCCATGAGGACGACTGAGCACGCTCACGACCGCGACAACCACAATGACCCCACCTTGTACCGCACACCGGCGGATGCCGTCGCCGCGCCCCCGGAGCAGCTCGCCTACGTCGTCGGTTTCGACCCGACCGCACAGCGCGCGGACGCGTTGTTCACCGTCGGCTGCGACCCCGAATCCGCCGACTACGGCCGCGTGATCTCCCACGCCGAGCTGCCCGGCCTGGGCAACGAACTGCACCACTTCGGCTGGAACGCCTGCTCGAGCGCGCTCGCCCATGCCGGTCATCATCACGCCGCGCGCCGCTACCTGATCATCCCGGGACTGCGTTCCTCCCGGCTGCACATCTTCGACACGGACCCCGATCCCGCCCGCCCGCGCCTGGTCAAGGTGGTCGAGTCCGAGGAGCTGGCCGCCAAGGCCGCATATTCGCGCCCCCACACACTCCACTGCGGTCCCGACGGGGTGTTCCTGTCCTGCCTGGGCGGCGCGGACGGTGCGGACGGGCCCGGCGGCGTCGCGCTGCTGGACCACGAGACCTTCGAAGTGCTGCGCGCTTGGGAGAGCGACCGCGGACCGCAGCGGTTCGCCTACGACCTGTGGTGGCACCTGCGCCAGAACGTCGCCGTGACCAGCGAGTGGGGCACCCCCTCGATGTACGAGGACGGCCTCGTCCCCGAACTGCTGCTGGATCGCCAGTACGGCCACTCGCTGCACTTCTGGGAGCTGGACTCCGGCCGGCACCTTCAGCGCGTCGATCTGGGGGACGAGAACCAGATGGTGCTGGAGGTGCGTCCCGCGCACGACCCCGAGGCGACGTGGGGGTTCGTGAACACCGTGGTCAACGTCGAGGACCTGTCGGCCTCGGTGTGGCTGTGGACCCGGGAGGGCGAGGATTTCGTGGTACGCAAAGTGATCACCATCCCCGCCGAGCCCGCGCGGACGGAGGACTTGCCTCCGGCGCTGCGGCCGTTCGGCGCCGTTCCCCCGTTCATCGCCGACATCGACCTGTCGGTGGACGACCAGTGGCTGTACGTATCCACCTGGGGAACCGGCGATCTGCATCAGTACGACGTGAGCGACCCGTTCCATCCGAGGTGGACCGCGTCCGTGCGTCTTGGCGGCATCGTCAGCCGTCAGCCGCATCCCGCCGAGCCCGACACTCCGCTGACCGGCGCAGCGCAGATGGTCGAGCTCAGCCGTGACGGGCGGCGCGTGTACCTGACGAACTCCTTGTACAGCGCCTGGGACGCGCAGGTGTATCCCGCGGGCATCGACCCGTGGCTGGTCAAGCTCGACGCCGACACCTCGCACGGCGGGCTCTCCGTCGACAGCCTCTTCTACCCGCACGGCCCGGACTTCCTGGGCTTGCGCGTGCACCAGACGCGCCTGCAAGGCGGCGACGCCTCCTCGGATTCGTACTGCTACCGCAGCTGACCGCCTGTGCTCCGCGATGGCCGGCTGAAGGTTGTGTTGTTCCGGCCCGGGGCCGACAGGTGTGGAGTGGCGCAGCGGCGGGTCGCATCCGAGCACATCCGACGGAGCCGGTTCGCGCTGGCACTGCGTACGTAAGCCCGCCACCCCGGAGGGAGGAGACATGTCCTCCGTGCTCTACGCAGCAGGCGCGCACATTGACGACGCAACCGGGTGGCAGCTGCCCTCCACCGAAACGCTGGTGGCCGTGGTGCTGGTGGCTGTGGCCACCGTGGCGGGCGCCTGGCTGGCGCGGCGCGGATCCGGCCGGTCGGTGCTGCTGCTGGCCGCCGCGTCAGGGATATTGCTGAGCATTGCGGTTCTCCATCTTCTGCCCGACGCGTGGGACGAGGCCCAGGAGGCCGGCGTGCCGCTGTGGGCGGTGCCGGCCACCGCACTCGCCTCGTACGGGGTGATGGGCGCCGTCGTCCGTATCGGCTGCCCGTGCAAGCCAGGTCGTGCGGGAGGCGTCAGCGCGGCATCAGGGCTCGCTCTGCACCGCTTCCTGGAGGGGGCGACCTTGGCACTGACCGCCTCGGTCGCCGTGGCGGCGGCGCTCCTCGTGCACGCGGCCGGCGAGGGCCTGGCGTTGGCCGCTCTGCTGGGGGCGCAACCGAGGCGGCGTGTGGCTTCGTGGATCGGGCTGGCTTGCCTGAGCCCGATCGCGGGAGCCTTCGCGGCGAGCGCAGTGCCCATTCCGGACGGCGTCATGCCGTTGCTGCTCGCCTGCGTCGGCGGCGTACTCGCGCAGGCGGCGTGGGTGGCACTCACACTCGCCCGTCGGCAGCGGCCCGCGCACCGGCGAGTTCTCGGGGTCCCGGCTGCGATGGCGATGACCCTCGCGGCCGTCCTCGCCGCGCTCTCCGTCTTTGTCGGGACGGTCAACCGCTGAACGCGACCAGTCACACGAGAACCATGACGGCCACGGGGTCCGGAGGGCGCGGTCGTGCGACTGCTCGGTGCTGTAGCGGGGCCAGGTCACGCTCGCCGCACTTGGGGGCCCGATGCTCCATGAGGCGTGCTGAGGTTGCCGAAGGCGAACGGCAGCTCGATGGCGTGCGGGGCACCCATCGTGCCGTTCAGGTCGGGCGATCGACAGCGATTGTCCCGGTTGCTCGCCGTGCTGCAACAAGGGTCCCCACCATCAGCGGGTTGACCCGCGCGGCTGCTGTCAGGGCTGTAGCAGCCGGAAGTCGACAGGGTCGAACTGGTGGCCGTTGACCTGGAGTTGCAGCTGGTGGGTGCCTGGGTAGTAGACGCGGGTAGTGATCAGCCGGAACGAGTGCTCGCGTGTGAGCTCGGTCGACTGGCCGGGGTTCAGGGCGCGTTTGGCGAGCTTGAAGACTTTCGGGGCTGTCTTGCCGTTCGCCTTCATGTGATGGATGACGTAGTCGATGGAGAGGGTGACCGGCCGCTGGGAGATGTTGGTGATGCGGGCGGTGAAGGTGAGGGCGCCGCCGAACGGGATGTCGGTCTCTTCGGGCAGCGGTCCGACAACCGTGAGGTCGTCGCGGCTGCCGTGGAAGCCGACGAGGTGCAGGGCGTTCGGGTCGCCGTTCTTGATCAGGGTGCGCATCGCGTGGCGGATCAGGGCCGGCGTGGTGCTTTCTGGTTTTCTGGCCCAGCGTGCGGCGGTGCTGCCGGCGAGGTCCGCGTCCAGGCGGGAGACGTCGTTGAGGTGGTTGGCGACCGAGCGGCGTACGAACGCCGAGCTGTCCGGGTAAAGGGCGTCCAGGATCGGGACGCCCAGGGCGGGATTCCGGTTGAGCGCGGGGACCTGGCGCGCCCAGGGCAGTTTGGGCCGGGTGCCTTCGCTGGCCAGGCGGCGCACGGCCTCATCGGGTGAGGCGGTCCAGGTCCGGGCGGCGGCAAGGGTGCGTTCCAGGTCCGCGTTCAGGAAGGTGCGCAGCGCGAACTCGCTGGTGAGCCGGGGTGTGAGGGCGGCCATGAGGGTCAGGCCGTCGTCGAGGTCCTCGCCCGTGCCGGATTCGGTGGCGGAGGTGGCAACGGCCTCGGTGACCGGCCAGACCATCCAGCCGGTCAGGTCCTCCCGGGCCAGAGCCGCGCGGACCGCGCGGGCCAGTCGGCGGTAGTCGTGGCCGGCGTCGACCAGCAGCGCCTCGCCGACCGTACGTGCCCGTTCGCTCAGGGTGAGCGATGCCAGTGTCCCTGCGCTCTGGGCGACGGTCTGCCACGGAGAGATCTCGGGCGAGGTCTCCCGCAGGATCAACGCCAGACTGCGGATACTTACGGGGCTGATCAGCTCGTCGGCGGTGGGCACTGATCCTCCAGGAGAACGGGATGTGGGCGGGATATTCACGGGGGTGCAGTGGTCATCGGGCGGGGCCGTGGACAACCTACCCCTCGACGGGAAGGGGCCGTCTTGCCCCAGGCCGCCGCGGGGGCGCGGTCGGGCTAGTCCGCCTTGGGGAAGTCCGCGGCCCGGGAGGCGGTCTCCTGTGCGCGCAGTTCGGCCAGGGCGCCGCGCAGTTGGTCGTGGACACGGTCGTAGCCGCCGTTGCCCAGGACGATGCGGCGGGGCGGGGAGTCCTGCCGCATGGCATCGACCACGGCCTGGACGCCGCGGCGGGGATCGCCCGGCTGGTGGCCGTCCTGACTGACCATGGCCACCCGCACCGTCTCCACGAACGCCCGGTAGGCCTCCACGGTCTCGGTCACCGGCTCCTCGGCGAAGCCGGCATAGGCCTGGGTGCGAAAGGCCCCCGGCTCCACGGCGAGGACCTGGATGCCGAACGGCTCCACCTCGGTGCGCAGCGCGTCCGTCATGCCCTCCACCGCGAACTTGGCGGCACTGTAGAAGCCGAAACCGGGCACGCTCGCGATCCCGGCGACGGAGGACATGTTGACGATCCACCCGCTGCGCCGCTCCCGCATGCCGGGAAGCACCGCGCGGACGAGGTCGACGACGGAGAAGAAGTTCAGCTCGAAGGAACGGCGTACATCCGCCTCCGGGGAGCCCTCCACCGACCCGTACCAACCGCGGCCGGCATTGTTGACCAGCACATCGATCCCGCCGAAGTGCGCTTCCGCGGTTTGGACCGTATCCCTGACCTGCTGGTGGTCGGTGGTGTCCAGCTCCAGCGTCAGGATCCGCTCACGTGTCGCGGCGCCGTGCAGGTCGGCCCATTCCTTCAGCTGCCCGGGTCGGCGGGCGGTCAGCACGACGTTGTCGCCCTGCTCCAGCGCGACATCGGCATAGGCCCTGCCGAAACCACCGGTACCGCCGGTGATGAACCATGTCTTCATAGTGCTCTTCCTAGGAGTGTGAAAGGCGGCGAGCGCGTCAGGGGGCGATGACCAGGCTGCTGATCTGCGTGCCCTCGAGGGTGAAGCGGTAGTTGAGGTCGGCGCTGCCGCCGGGGAAGTCGCCCTCCAGATGCTGGGTGAGGGTGAACTGGTGGGTGCCGGTGCGCTCGGCGGCCACCGGCGTGGTGGTGTAGGTGAACTCGGAGGCAGCGTCGGCGATCCAGTCGGTGATCGAGGGGATGCCGGTGTGGGTGTGGCCCTCATCGGTCACGCTCGCCTGCGGGGTCAGGATCCCGATCACCGCGGTGGTGTCCCGGGCGTCGAGCGCGGTCAAGAACTGCTGGACGACCGCAGGCAGGTCGCTGATGTCGATACGAACGGTGCTGTCAGTCATGGGGTTCCTTACGCGAGTTGATCGGGTGGGGAGATCCCGGCGGCCCTCCGCGGGGCAGGCGGGGCCGGGCCACCGGGGCGAAGTGGCGCCTCTGCCTGTCTGTGGCCCGGTCGAACCACATGGCCGAGCACGCGCGCCAGGTCCGGCTGGAGGGTGAGCCCCTCCGGTATGACGCCGGCACGCGACGGCCCTCGTACCGCGCTCGCGACCAGTTCACGGACCTGCGCCGCAGCGACGGGGGTGCCGGGGTCGTTCAGAGACCACTGCCACCATTCCGTCGGCCCCAGTCCGGCTGGCGCCTGACCGCGGTAGGGCTCGACGTAGACAGGAGTGTTCGGTTCGCTCCGCCAACTGTCCGCGAGCGCGCCGATGTCCACCGCGTCGTATCCGAGGACATCCAGCAGGTGGCCGGCCTCCTCCTCGGCCTTCGTGCTGTCTCCGGCGATGGGCAGGGCACTGCGTGTGTCGCTTCCGCCGGGGTGGCCGCACGGGCGCGGCTGCCCAGGGTGTCGACGAGCTCGGTGAGGGTTTGAGGTCCTCGTGAGTTGCTGAGGACGACGTCGAGTCCTGCGGCTACGGCCAGGCGGGCGAGGCCGATCGCTCCGCTGCCGATGAGTCCGAGTGTGCGAGGCACAGCATTATCCGTTCAAAAATGTTGACGTGTTCAAAAAGTCCAAGGGTGGGAGCTACCGCCCCTGCGGGACGTCCGCGACGCGCGTGGCGCACTCGTTGCGGCGCAGCCCGGCCGACAAGGATTCAAGCCGCTCGGCCACGGAGCCGTAGCCGTAGCCGTAGCCGTCCGGGCCGATCACGGGCTGGTGCGGCCGGCGTGTCCTCCGTCGGCGTAGCGATGACGGCGCGAACACTGCGGCAGGAAACTCCGGGCCGGCGTCCGTTGCCGCCGACGAAGGCGGTGCGGACCGCTTCGCGCATCGGCCGGTAGCCGTCGATCGCCTTCCGGACGGATTCGTCGCCGCAGCCCGCCCAGGCGCGGGGGTCGCGCAAGTAGCTCATGCGCATCACGATGGGGCCTCCCCCAGGGAGAGGGTCAAGCACATCGAGCCCGGCGGATGCACACTGGAGCAATGTCCAGCGGATTGACCATCGGCGAGTTCGCGCAGTTGACGCACCTGAGCGTGCGAACCCTGCGTCGCTACCACGAGTCCGGACTGCTGGAGCCCGCCTCGGTGGCCCCCGACAGCGGCTACCGCTACTACACCAGCGACCAGATCCCCACCGCGCAGGTCATCCATCGGCTGCGCGACCTGGACGTGCCGCTGACCGACGTGGCCAAGATCCTCGCCACCGAGGACGCCGCAGAGCGCGCGGACCTGGTCGGTGAACACCTGCGGCGGCTGGAGGCGGAACTGGACCGCACCCGAGCCGCTGTGGCCTCCCTGCGAAACCTTCTGCACCCCGACGACGGCGGCCTGCAGGTCGAGCTCCGCCCGGTGGCGGCCAGAACGGTCGCCGGGGTCGAGGACGTCGTCGGCCACGAGGAGGTGGTCTCCTGGTACGACGAGGCGATGGCCGCACTCGACGCCGCTGTCGCCGGTCTGCCGGCCTTGGGGCCGCCGGGTGGCTGCTACGCCAACGAGCTGTTCACCCGCGGCCGGGGAACAGCGATGGTCTACCGGCCTGTGGCCGACCCGCCGACCCGAGGCCGGGTGCGACCGGTGGACCTCCCGGCCGCCGAGCTTGCCGTGGTCGTCCATCCCGGGCCGCATGACGACATCGACGTCACCTACGGCCGGCTCGGCGCCTGGGTGGTCGAACACGCCCTCGCGGTCGATGGTCCGGTGCACGAGGTGTATCTCGTCAGCCCGCGCGACACCCCGGATCCGGCAGCCTGGCGTACCGAGATCGGCTGGCCGGTGTTCCGGCTGACGCCCACCCCCGGCTGACGGCCGGCCCCGAACCGTACGCCGTCGATGTCCATCTCCTTGTGCCGGCCGCTGAAGGTCCCGGTGGGCAGAGGACGCCGGTCGTTCGGGTGACCCGTCCCAGGGCTGGGGCGGAGGGGTGTCTTGTGATGGAGTTCCAAGGTGCCGCGTGAGGGCTGGCTCGGGCCTGTCCCGCGGGCAGCGTGGTCGTCGAGGCGGCGGCGGGGCTGAGCGGCACAGCCGCTGCTTCGGGCTTCCTCGCCGGAGCAGGTCGCCGCTTTTCAGCCAGCATGACCTGTTCTATGTGCGTGTGGACGGTCCAAGAGGGCCCTCCTGGACCGGGGGCCTGTCGTTTGGATCTCCGGTAGTCGGCCAAGGCGGCTGACCGAAGAGTCGATCGCGGTGTCGATTCTGGCGTAGGCGTCGGCGCGGAGGAATTCCGCACGAGCTCACTGGAGCAGTTCGAAGTGGGGGTGGTACGGAGAAGACGGGCATGCCTCGATCGGCATCGTCGGCGACGCGCTGAACAACGCGCTCATGCAATCCCGGATCGGTCTCTGCACAAGGGAGTTGATCAAGCCCCGTAAGCCCTGGCGCGGCCTCTCCGACGTCGAACTCGCCACCGCGGAACGGGTCGACTGGTTCCACAGCCAGCGTCTGGCGGATCACACCGGTGTGAGAACGCAGTCGTTCCTCCGGGACTGTCCCGTCTCGCTCAATCGAGTCGTCTTCTCAACGAGTAGAGTCGTTCGGGCTTCTGGCTCAGCGAACCCAGTCGCGCGGCTGAGGGCATCGGGGATGCTGGATCGCTGTTCCGGGTGGGGTCATGGTTCCAGCCGTGCCGTCCTGGCGCTGAAAATCCCGTGGCTCGGGACTGCCGGATCAGCCAAGGTACAGGAGTGAGCACTGAAGAGAGTCCCGTCGAACACGCGGACCGGTGGATCCTGAACCTTCGCGGCATGAGCGTCACCAAGATCAGCGTGGACTTCCGGCTCGTGCTGGCCCTCGACGCTGACTGGGAAGCCGCATGGCAAGTCCCCGTCGGCCTCTCGCACGGGACGGACCACGCCAATCCGTCCGTGCTCTTGAACCCGGCATCGCAGGACGTCGCAGCGGCCCTCGCACTCTTCGGAGCGAAGGTCCTGTCGGCGGTCGCGTTCAAGTCCGGCACCCTGCGTCTTGTTTTCGACACCGGCCACCACCTGACCTGCTCGTCCGATCCGTCCTTCGAAGCGTGGCAGGTCACGGTTCCAACAGGATGGCGCTTCGCATCACTGCCTGGAGGCGGCCTCGCCGTCTGGTCCGGCTCAGGAGCGAGCGAGTCCTATCCGCGGCACACGATGCGGCAGGCACAAGACGTGCGGCCCCTCTCGACGAGCTGAGTCCGCGCGTCTCACCCAATTCGGTCCACGCAGGTCAGCGCCACGCGGGCGACCAACTTCGATGAGACAGGACAGGGATCGGACATGTCCGAGTAGGCCAGGGCGGCTGTCCCGTCTCAGGCGATCCGGTCTCTGCCTCGCATGAGCTGGTCCGATTCGCTCGCCGTCCCAGATGATCTGGTCCCGCGGGTCTGCTTCTTCGGTCCCGCCGGCTCTGGTGGCCATCTGAGCTGTCCCGAGCGCTGATCGATGGGGGCAGGAGCCGGTCATAGCCGTGTGGCCGTGCGGACCAGGCCGGCCAGGGCGAGGGAGCGGCTGTGGGCGGGCCAGACGATGTGGGTCACGACGGGAGGCGCGTCCGTCAAGGGGACGGCCGTGTGCTCCGCCCACAGCCAGGAGCGGGCGGAGTCGGGTACCACCGCCACGGTGCGTCCGAGGGCGATCAACTGGGCCAGTTGCGTCTGATTGTGGATCTCGGGGCCCGGGCCGGGTGCGTAGGTGCCGTGGGTGGGCCAGCGGGCGAGCGGCAGATCGGGGACATCCCTGACATCGGCCAGGGACAAGGTCTCGCGGGCGGCGAGGGGGTGCCCGGCGGGCAGGACGGCGACCTGTCCCTCGGTTGTCAGTGCCTCGCTGTCGAACCCGGCGAGGGAGTTCCACGGCGTGTGCATGAGCGCGACATCGGCACGTCCGTCGCGCAGCAGCTCTTCCTGCTCGCAGATGCCGCACGGCAGCACCTCGATCTCGGCACTGCCGGGCTCGGCTGCGTAGGCGTCGAGAAGCTTCCGCAGCAGTTCGTGCGACGCGGCGGCCTTCACCGCGAGGACCAGCCGACCGCGCGGGCCGCCAGGGCTGTCGGAACCGCCGGCGCGTCGGGTGCGGCGAGCAGCGGCAGCGGTCGCGTCGAGAGCCGCCCGGCCCTCGTGCAACAGCACTTCTCCAGCACCGGTCAGACGGACGCCACGGCGGTTGCGTTGCAGCAGGCAGACCCCGAGGCGCCGTTCGAGCTGCTGGATCGCCCGCGACAGCGGCGGCTGGGCCATGCCGAGGCGCTCGGCGGCGCGCCCGAAGTGCAGTTCCTCGGCGATGGCCACGAAGTACCTCAACTCGCGGGTCTCCAGGGTGTCCACGGCCGCAGCATACGCGGTGATACCTGGCAGGTATGACAGGACACCGTATCGGTGTTGGCCGCGCCCCTCGTCCGCGAGCCAGCATCATCGGTATGAGCGAAACGAAGATCGCGCTGGTGACCGGCGCGAACAAGGGCATCGGGTACGAGATCGCGGCCGGGCTGGGCAGCCTCGGGTACCGCGTGGGCGTGGGAGCCCGCGACGCCGCCCGACGCGAGACCGCCGTCGGGAAGCTGCGCGCCGTCGGCCTGGATGCGTTCGGGGTGCCGATGGACGTGACCGACGACCAGAGCGTCACGGATGCCGCGGAACTGATCGAACGGCTGGCCGGGCGCCTGGACGCCCTGGTCAACAATGCCGGCATCTCTGGCGAGATGGACCCGGGGTGGGTGCAGGATCCGACCACGCTCGACCTGGAGGTGCTCCGCACGGTTGTGGACACCAACGTCATGGGTGTCGTCCGGGTGACGAACGCGATGCTGCCACTGCTGCGGCGCTCGGCCTCGCCACGCATCGTCAACGTCTCCAGTAGCGTCGGTTCCCTGACCCGGCAATCGGACCCGGACATCGAGATCGGCCCGGTCATGGCGGCCTACGCGCCGTCGAAGTCGTTCCTCAACGCCCTCACCGTGCAGTACGCCCGGCAGTTCGCCGGTACGAACATCCTGATCAACGCCGCCTGCCCGGGCCTGGTCGCGACCGACTTCACAGGCTTCCAAGGGCCCCGCACTCCTGAACAGGGCGCGGCCACAGCGATCCGGCTCGCCACGCTGCCCGACGGCGGCCCGACCGGTTCGTTCTTCGAGGACGACGGCGTTGTCCCCTGGTGATCACGAACCCGCTGTGAATCGACGAGGCTCCGGTAGGTTCGCGAAACGGTGGAAAGGGGCCAGATCCGACTGAGGCAGCGTCAGGCATCTGCCCGACAGGGACCAGACCGACTGGGATCTCCGGCGACGCGGCGTCTCCACCGACCTGGTCGCCGCAGGCAATGGCCCCGATCCCGGACCAGGTCATCGGAGACGGGACACCGGCCGGCGGGGGTCGGCTTCGCGGGGGATGGCCGCTCACCGACCGGTCTGCCGATTCCGACTGTCGGCGTGCAGCGACGGAACCTCGGTGGGACAGCCGACTCGACTTCCTGCACCCGAAACAAGGCGGCGGTTGACGCCAGGCGCACTCGCTGACCAGGACGTAGATGTTCGCCGTGAACAGCGTCTCATCAGGAGTGTCCTGCGTTCCGCCGCCCTGCGGTCGCACTCTCGACAGCGGGATCAGCGGCTTCGCGATCTCCACGGCCCGTCCGGAACAATCCAACTCCACGTACCCCGCCCCATGGCCAGATCCACGACGCCTCACCACGTAGGACACGATCCAAGTGGGGCGGTGGTGGCCAGGGTTTCGCCTCGGTTGCTGTGTAAACCCTTGACGGAGTCTGTGTGGACTGCGACGGTATGCCCCGGCATTCGCACAGAATCCAAGACTTTCCACCCTCACCCGTCACGCGTCTTTTCATTCCGTTGGCTGTTCACGCACCTGACGCGGGGTCATTCACGCCTGTCCGCAGGCCTGAGTGCCATCGGGTAGCCCCCCATTCGAAAGAAGGACAACGTGCGCCTTCATATGCCCCGCAAGCGCCACATGGTCCGCACGCTCCGGACGTCCCGCGCGTCTCGTGCGTTACGGACATCCTGTGCTGCCCGCCCTGAGTACGACTCGGCCCCTACCGGCGGGCGTAAGTCCGCCCGCAGACGTACCGGTACCGCGGTCGGCACCGTCCTGGCCCTGATCGCCGCGTCAGCCGCCTGGGTCGTGGGCGCCGCGCCATCGGCCGACGCCCTGCCCAACGGGCTGGCGCTCACCCCACCGATGGGCTGGAACAGCTGGAACAAGTTCGGATGCAACATCACCGAACAGAAGGTCGAGTCCGTCGCCGACTACCTGGTCTCCTCCGGGCTGGCCGCGTCCGGCTACGCCTACGTCGACATCGACGACTGCTGGATGGCCGGCAGCCGCGACGCCGCCGGCCGTCTCGTGCCTGACCCCGTCAAGTTCCCGGACGGCATCAGCGGCACGGCCGCGTACGTGCATGCCAAGGGCCTGAAACTCGGCATCTACGAGAGCGCGGGCACCAAGACCTGCGCCGGCTACCCCGGCAGCCTCGGCCACGAGCAGACCGACGCGAACAGCTTCGCCTCCTGGGGCGTGGACCTGCTCAAATACGACAACTGCAACGACGACGGGACCTCCGCCCAGCGGCGCGACACCACCATGCGCGACGCCCTGGCCAATAACAGCAGCGGTCGCGCCATCCTGTTCAGCCTGTGCGAGTGGGGCGTGGACAACGTGTGGACGTGGGGCGCGGGCGTCGGCAACATGTGGCGCACCACCGGCGACATCAACGACAGCTACGGCTCCCTGCTGTCGATCTTCCACGCCAACGTCAAGCTGGCGCAGTACGCCGGCCCCGGTGGCTGGAACGACCCCGACATGCTGGAGGTTGGCAACGGCGGCATGTCGTTCACCGAGGACCGCAGCGAGTTCAGTCTCTGGGCCGAGATGGCCGCCCCGCTGATCACGGGCAACGATCTGCCCAACTCTTCTGCCGCCACCGCCTCCATCCTCGGGAACCGGGACGTCGTCGCGGTCGACCAGGATGCGCTCGGCAAGCAGGGCGTGCAGGTATCCGCCGCCGGCGGTTTGGACGTGCTTGCCAAGCCCCTGGCCGGTGGCGACGTATCGGTCGCGCTGTTCAACGAGAACTCCGGCGCGGCCACCATCTCCACCACCGCCTCCGCGGTCGGCCTGCCCGCCTCGTCCAGCGGCTACAGCCTGGACAACCTGTGGTCGCACGTGAAGACCACCACCAGCGGTGCGATCTCGGCCACCGTGCCCGGCCACGGCACGGTCCTGTTCCGGGTGTCCACCGGCTCGGCCACCAGCACCGGCACCACGCACGCCCTGGTCGGCGCCTCCTCCGGCCGCTGCCTCGACGCGTACGACAACGAGACGACTCCCGGCACGAAGATCGAGATCTGGGACTGCAACGGCGGCGCCAACCAGAAGGTCACCCTGACGGCGGCCGGTGAACTGCGGCTGTACGGGGGCACACAGTGCCTGGACGCGACCGGCGCGGCGACCACCGCGGGCACCAAGGTCGAGCTGTGGAACTGCAACGGCGGCACGAACCAGCAGTGGCGCCCGAACGCCGACGGCACGGTCACCGGCGTCCAGTCCGGCCTGTGCCTCGACGTCACCGGCGGCGACCAGCCGGCCGGCAACGTCAACGGCACCCAGCTGGAGCTGTGGAACTGCAACGGCGGCGCGAACCAGCAGTGGCGCCTGAGCTGAACGAACCAGGGGTCACCGCGAGTCCCCTCGCACCGTCTCGGCCCACCGTCCGGCCCGCACCCACCGGGGCCGGCCGGTGGACCGACTGGCGCGCCCCGGATCCGATGCGCACGAACCCGATGCGGATCAGCGGGTCTATCAGAAATCAGGCCCTGTCTCATATTCGGTGGTGACCGACCGTGCTGCTATCCGAGGAGGATGCGGTGGCGTAGAAGGGTGAAGCCTGCTCGTCCGTGTATCTGGCGTGCGATTCGCTTCGTCTTGGTGTTGACGCCCTCGGTGGGGCCGTTGCTGTAGGGAAGTGTGAGTGCGGCGTTCACTGCATTGTGGTCTCGGTCCAGGCCGCGGGTGAAGGCGTGCAGGTGAGGCAGGTCGGCTGCGCGGACCTGGTCGATCCAGCGCGAGAGCCTCTCGGTGTTTTCTGCACAAGGCGTCAGGAGTGCGGCGAAGTCCCTCACTCCCGCTGCCAGTTGAGTCATCTCGGGACAGGAGCCGGTGATCCTGGTCAGGACGTCGCGATGTTCGGGCTTGAGGTTGTCGGGCCTGGTGAGGATCATCCGGGCGAGCCGGCGCGGGGAGATGTGGCTGCGGTCGGCATCCGCGCGGCCTTGGTTGATGTACTTGTGCAGTAGGTTCAGGCAGCCGGTGAATCCGAGGGCTTTGATCTCTTCGAAGAGGTGGCTGACGGGGACGGCGGGGTCCTCGGTCCGTCGTCTGCGCAGGTGTTCGCGGTAGGGATCGACTAGGCTGGCGCGGTACTTGGGGACGAGGAGCATCCGCTCGGGCCGGTCGGCTCTCGCGTAGCGTTTGACGGTGTTCAGTGCCAGTTGCAGGCGGCGGGCGCACTCCAGCAGGCCGACGCCCTTCTCGAGCAGACCGTGGACCTGGTGCCAGCGTTCCAGGGTTGTTTGCGCACGGGGCCCGTTGTACAGGGGCGCTTCCAGCACAGCGGCCCAGCAGGTGCTGTGCGCCTTCACTTCACGCAGGGAAGCTTCGCACAGGTTGTGCCACAGGTGCCACCGGTCCGCGACCTGCACCGCGTCGGGCAGGGCGCGGCGGATGGCCTCGGCGTAGGTCGCGGAGCCGTCACGGCACACGATCTCGATGCCCGGACGTTCGCGCAGCCACGCTTCCAGCGTGTCGGCCGTGCGGTCGGGCAGCACATCGATCCGCTGATGGGTCTCGGCGTCGATCACCACGGTGGCATAGCGGTGTCGTCGGCGCAGAGCAAAGTCGTCGACGCCGATCACACGGGGCGTCCGCCCGGTGGGCAGGGAAATGCGCAGCAGAACACGCACGGCCGTGTGGCGCGACAGGTCTGCCGCGAGTATTGCCAGCAGACGCGATCCCGCCCGGCCCGCTAACTCCTTCACCACAGCCTTGATCTGCCTGGTCAGACGGGTGGTGCGTCGCTGATAGCGCTCCAGCAGTCCCGGCATCTGTTCACGGAAGGTCTGCCGGCAGCCGCGCGTGGGACACACCAGACGCCGCACCTTCACATGAACCACCACGCGCCGTCCATCGACGGGTACGTCAGCCACTCTCCGTACCTGATAGCTGTGCACCCGCTCCGACGACGCGCCACAGACCGGACAAACCGCAGCCTCCTGCGGAGTCTGCGCCCGCACCGCGATCCGCTCGCCCTCGTCGGTCACATCCTCGATGACCAACGGGAAAAGGCCCGAAAATACAGTCCGTACAAGCTCGTTGACGTCCTTCACATGTGCATCAACGACTCTCGCGACTGTCTGTCACCACCGAAAGTGAGACAGGGCCAGAAATCAGGTGTGGTTCCTCTGTTTGGCCTACAGGTTCTTTCTTGGACTGTTCGGCCTGTACCTGATTGGCGGTAAGACGCCCGTCGAAACCCTGGGTCTCGGGCGCCCCGGCGGCACCTGTTGACCCGCCGTCCCCTGGCCACCGGTCCTCGCTCACGCTGCGGTCTCGGCTTCAGGGGTTCGTGCCGCTGCCTGGGCCTGCTCTGTGGGCCGTCTGCGGCAATGCAGCGCTTGCCCGCTTGCGCCTCCAGCCGGGACACCCACACCGGATGAACAATTGGCCTGGTCAGAACACAGGGACGTGTCTGGGCGGTATCGAGGGGAAGCGACCGATGGACAGAGCCGGGCGTCCGGATCGTAGAACGCTGCTTGTCGGCGGCGTTGTGGGCGGCGTGGTCGCGCTCACGGGGTGCTCATCGATGGGGGTCGCCTCCTCGGTGGCCAGCGCTTCGCCGGAAGCACGGCCCACCACGCCCGCCGCGGCGTTCGCGAGGTTGATGGAAGGCAATGAGCGTTGGGTGAGCGGAGACCTTCAACACCCCGACCGGGATCCGAACCGGCGTCAGTTCGTGGCCCAGGAGCAGGAGCCTTTCGGGTCGATCCTCTCGTGTATCGACTCCCGGGTGCCGCCTGAACTCCTCTTCGACACCGGCCTGGGTGACCTTTACGTGATGCGCACGGGCGGGGAGGCGGTCGGACCGGTGGTCACTGGTTCTGTCGAGTACGGGCCGATGACGAGCGGTACGCCCCTCATCGTGGTCCTCGGGCATCAGCGCTGCGGCGCCGTCAAGGCGGCGTACGCATCCATTCGTGACGGCAAACCGCTGCCCGGCAACCTGCAGGCGATCGTCAAGGCCCTGCAACCGGCTTACGAGCAGGCGGCCCGGGAAGGCGGCGCCGACCCGGTCGAGACCATGGCCCGTGCCCAGGTCACGTTGACCGCGGCCGATCTGCGCTCCAACGATGACCTCGCCCCGCTGGTGAGCAAGGGCGCCCTTGCCGTGGTCGGCGCCTTCTACTCGCTCGACACCGGCAAGGTGGAAGTTCTGGCCGGCGCGCCCTCCTGACCGGGTCAAGGGGCGGTACGAGGTCGGTGACGGGCGGCCGAACAGCTCCCCGGGGCGCCCCGAATCGGCTGACAGTCGGCGTCACAGGCAGATTCGACTGCGACGACGGCCGCGGCCTCTCCGTCGTCGGTGTCGCACATCTCGGTGATCGGCGTCGGAGACGTCGTGATGGTCGTGCTCAGGTCCCACTCGCCGTCGGCGTGCGGAACCTCGACCGCCTTCGAGGCTTGTGGCATGGGTTTGTTCCTTGATGAGTCGGCCGCCCGTGAGGCAGGGCGAGAGAGTCCGCAGGATCCCCGTTGCGACCTGCCGTCATGGCGAGTGCAGAGCACAACGCAGGCACCGCGTAGGACTTGCGCCTGTCCGGTAGCCACGCCGTGTGAGGTCATCCGGGCCACCGGACAGGCGTCAGGGATGGCTGCCGGTTGCTGAACTGGTGCTGCATCTGAGCGGCGTCCCAAGCGTCATCGGCGTATCTGCGCTCGGGACGCCGGGAGCGTGAGAAGCCGTTGTCGTACCGATCACGGTGGGCATCGGTTCGAACGAGGCGGACCGGTTGGGTGGTCTCCGGCTGGTGCGCGTATCAAGGCAGGCTCCTGATCGGCCCGGGGTTTCGAAGCTCGAATTCCGCAGATCTGGGGGCACGTGACTACTCGCCAGTTGTTTCTGTGGGCGTTGGGGCCGGTGATACGCCTACGAGTTTGCAGAGGAAGCGGTCGATCTGGTCTTCCAGTGGGGGCCAGGGCTGGTCGGGCTGGTTGACCCGCATGGAGACCGCGCCGTGCACGGCGGCGCGCAGGTCGAGGGCCACTCTGGAGGCGTCGTCCGTGGGGGCCAGGCCGGCGTCCATGCATCTTTGGACCGCGGCCGTGGTCGTGCGCCCGAGCTCTTCCTTGAAGCGCATGTCCGCGTGCTGGTTGAGGGTGCTTTCGTGCAGCACCTTGTAGAGCCCCGGGTGGTCATGTGCCCACGCCCCGAGTACGAGGGTCCGGCCGCGCAGTTGGGCGACCGGACCCTCCTCGGTGAGCTCAGCTTGCTGCACGGCGAGCATCAGGTTCTGGTGGCAGCGCTCCAGCGCGGCCAGGACGAGCGCGTCGCGGTCGGGAAAGTGGAGGTACACCGACGTTGCGGCGACGTTGGTCTCCCGGGCGACGGCCCGGAGGGACAGCGCCTGGTCGTCGCCTAGGTCGTTGAGCATGCGGAGAGTGGCGGCGACGATCTCCTCGCGGAGGCGTTCGCCCTGGCCCCGGGGATTGCGCCCGCGTGACTGTCGCTTGCTCGGTGACTTGGCATCCATGGTGATCGATTGTATCTGCACGACTGTTGCCCTACAGTCGTAGCGCTACAGCTGTTCACTTACGAGGGGGAGCTATGCCGAACGTGCGACTTGAAGAGAACAAGCAGACCGTCCTGGCCTTCTACCAGGCTGCAATCAACGACAAGGACCACGACGCGGCCTCGAAGCTGCTTGATCACCACTATGTGCAGCACAACCCCCGGATCGCCGACGGCCTGGAGGGCTTCCGGGAGTTCGTCGAAACCCTCAAGGCAGACTTCCCCCACCTCCGCGCCGAGGTGAAGCGGATCTTCGCCGAGGGTGACCACGTGATCGCCCACGTCCACGGCGTCCGGGTGCCGGGCGGCCCTGAAACGGCGATTGTCGACATCTTCCGGCTGGAGGAGGGCCGGATTGCCGAGCACTGGGATGTCATGCAACAGGTCCCCGATGAGGCGCGGAACCAGAACGGCATGTTCTGACAAGACACTGGCCTCGATCGGGTGACATTGCGGCTGTCTGGGCGTGAGAACAGGGCCTCTCGCATCCGGTCCCGAGTAGGCGTACGCGCTCGCGTCCACGCGTCGCGAAGGTGTCGCCCGCAGCCACGACGCGTGTGTGGCCCCGCCCCCGCGGCGGGGCCACACACGCACGCCCGGTGCGGTCCGGCGTACCCGGATCTCGAAGAAGCCTCGGCAAGGGCTCCTACGCCGCGGCGGTGGGCGGACTCGCGGCGGCGCGGGCCCGGCCGACCACCCGTCCGCGCTCCGACGCGGGGAAGCGGTCGATCATGGCCCGCAGCTCGGCGGCGCTGACGTCGGCCCCGAAGGGTTCGGTGCCTGGTTCGAGGCGTACGCCTTCGGCGAGCTGGCCGACGATGACGGGGTCGAAGCCGAGGGCGTCGACGAGGTGTGCGGTCGTGGCCCGGTCGGCGGGAGTGTTCCCGGCGACGGCGATCGCCTTGCGGCCGGGCGTGCCGGCCGGACGGGCCTCCTCCTCGAGGTCGTGGTAGCCCATGTGGTTGAAGGCCTTGACCACGCGGGAGCGCGGCAGGAACGCCTGGAGGATCTCGCTGGTGGAGGTGCGTGGGTCGGTCAGGTCGTCGCGTATCCCGTCGACCTCCCACCAGTAGTTCATCGCGTCGACGACCAGTTTGCCGTGCAGCGCGGCGACCGGGATGCTGCGGTACTTGCCCAGGGGGAGCGCCAGGATCGCGATGTCGGCCGAAGCCGCCGCCTCGGCGGCGGTGACCGGGGTCGCACCAGGTGCGAGGACCTCGACGGTGAGCGCGATGTTCTCGGGCGCCCCCGATCCGGCGATCAGGACGCGAAAGCCCGCCGACAGCGCCAGTCGTGCCAGTACGGTGCCTACTTTTCCGGCGCCCAGGATGCCCAGGGTGCGGATGTTCTGTACATGCATTGCGTTGCCTTTCGCGACGTCAGCCGGCGAGGATGTCGCGGACCATGGGGATCACCTTCGTGCCGTAGAGCTCGACCGCGCGCAGGCGGGCGCTGACCGGCTGGGGACCCGCGGTGTACAGGAGGTCGAACCTGCCGACGCCGAGCCCGCCGACCGCCTCGGCGATCCTGCGCGCCACCGTCTCGGGCGAGCCGATGTACAAGGAGCCGTGCTCGATCTCGGCTTCGAACTCCTCCCGGCGCACCGGCGCCCAGCCCCGCAGCGCGCCGATGCGGTCACGCATGAGCCGGTAGCCCGGCCAGAACACCTCACGAGCCTCTTCGTCGGTGTCGGCGACGAATCCGGGGGAGTGCATGCCCACCGGATGCGCCGTGGTGCCGAACTTGTCTGCCGCGCGCCGGTAGAGGTCCGTGTAGGGCAGGAAGCGTTCGAAGGAGCCGCCGATGACGGCGAGCATGAGCGGGAGGCCGTGCCGGGCGGTGCGGATGACCGACTGCGGTGATCCGCCGACGCCGACCCAGGTGGTCAGGCGTCCCGACTCGGTGGTCGGGAAGACCTCGGTGTTCTCCAGAGGGGCCCGCATCGTGCCCGACCAGGTGACGGGCTTCTCCTCCAGCAGCTTCACGAACAACTCGAGCTTCTCCTCGAACAGCTCCTCGTAGTCGGCGAGGTCGTAGCCGAACAGGGGGAAGGACTCGGTGAAGGAGCCACGGCCGAGGATGACCTCGGCCCGCCCGCCGGAGAGGGCGTCGACCGTCGCGAAGCGCTGGAACACCCGCACGGGGTCGTCGGAGCTGAGCACGGTCACACCGGAGGACAGGCGGATGCGCTCGGTGCGCGTGGCGATGCCGGCGAGCACGGTCTCCGGGGACGACACCGAGTACTCGGGGCGGTGGTGCTCGCCCAGTGCGATGACGTCGACGCCGATGTCGTCCATGAGGACGGCCTCGTCGACGACCTGGCGTATCGCCCTCGCGTGGGAGACCGGGACGCCGGCGTCGTCCTGGGGGATGTCCCCGAACGTGTCCAGGCCGAAAACGATGTCATCCATGGAGGGACTCCTTGGCGAGCAGTTCCCTGACCCGCGGGGCGACCTCGCGGCCCAGCAGCTCGATCGTGCGGGCCCGGGCCCGGCGAGGCAGGTGCATGATGTCGTATTTGAGGTCGAAGCGGCTCAGTTGCAGGTCACGGGCCGTCCGGGCGATCTTCTGGGCGACGGTTTCCGGGGAGCCGACGAACAGCGCGCCGTGGTCGATCTCCGCCTCGTACCGTTCGCGGGTCGGCTTGTAGAAGCCCCGCTCCTCGGCGGCCTGGGACACGACCGGCTGCCAGTACTCCCACCAGGTCTCGACCGCTTCCTCGTCGGTGTCGGCGACGAGGCCCAGGGAGTGCTGGCCGATCGGTCGCGCCTTGTGCCCGGCCTGCTTCAGCGCCTCGCGGTAGAGCGTGACGTGGCCCGCGAACCGCTGCGGGCGTCCGCCGATGATCGCCATCATCATGGGCAGCCCGTACCCGGCGGCACGGATCACGGAGTGCGGGCTGCCGCCCACCCCGATCCAGGTGGGGATTCCGCCGTCGCCCATCCGGGGGCGCAGCAGCTGTCCGGCGAGCGGTGCCCGGAACGCGCCGGACCACGTCACCGTCTCCTCCCGTTGCAGGCGCATGAAAAGGTCGAGCTTCTCCTCGAACAGCTGCTCGTAGTCAGCGAGGTCGTAGCCGAACAGGGGGAAGGACTCCGTGGCCGATGCCCGGCCGAGGACGAGCTGGGCCCGGCCGTCCGACACGGCGTCCAGGGTCGAGAAGTCGTGGTACAGCCGCACAGGGTCATTGGTGCTCAGGACGGTCACCGAGGTGCCGAGACGGATGCGGTCGGTGGCGGTGGCGATGGCGGAGAGCAGCACGGCGGCGGCACTGTCGACGTGGCCCGGTCGGTAGTGCTCGCCGAGGCTGAAGACGTCCAGCCCGGAGGATTCGGCGAGGGCCGCCTCCTCGACGAGGAGGCGGACGGTCTCGGCGTCGCTCAGCACGCGGCCACCGTCCGTGGCGACCTCCCCGAACGAGTTGAGGCCTATTTCGAAGGTCAGGGGCGTCATGGTCTCCTCCACCGGTGATCCCGCGGGCCGCAGGCCACTCGGAAGTTATTGATTGACTAAGCAAGTATCTCCATACATGCTTGACGTGTCAATTAAATGAATGAAGTGCTCGATGCCGAGGGCGTGTCCCGCTGTCGGGCCGGGTCCGTCCGTCCGCCCGTCTACCCGATCCTCGCGAGTGGGTGGCGGGCCGCTTCATGACCCGACCGTTGCGGGGCGCACCTCGTCGTCCGGGCTGCCCGCCCGCTTCACGGAGGTGATCGCGGACCTCGTCCGGATGTCGACGCCCGCTGCGCGCGGTTCGTCGGCGACCAGCTCGCCGACGAACGGTTCCATCCGGGTCGGCAGTCCGTCGCCGCGGACCGGCGGGGTCACCTGGGAGCCGAGCGCCTGCCAGGCGGTGGCCGGCTCGACTGCGACCACACCCGCGCCCACCACGGCGCGCCGACCCGGTACGTGGTCGGCGCCGATGGCCTCGCGGTTGGTCCACGGCCGTACGGTGTCGAGGCCGGGTATGCCGGGCAGGGCCGTGTCCGTGCCGGTACGCAGCGCGACGGCTTGCTGTGCGGTCAGCCGGACGGTGCCTCGGTCCGGGGTCCGCACCGAGATGTGCCGCGGGCGGGTGAGCCGGCCGTGGCCGTGACCGCGTACCAGGTCGACGGAGACCGGGTCGAGCCAGTCGACCTGGTCCTCGTCCTTTCAGTGGGCGGCCATCCGATCGCGGTGCGCGAGGACCGCGTCGACATCCAGCGGGTTTCGCGCGGCAGCGGCCAGGCCAGGCCAGGCCCGGGACGCGTCGCGCGTCGGCGCGGGTCAGCACCGGCCGAAGCGGCGCTTTGCTGGGTGCGCAGGACCAGAACGAGCATTCGCCGCCCAGCAGTTCGCGCTCCACGATCACGGTGCTGAGCCTGCGGAGCGGGCCCGCTCGGCGACGTTCTCGCCGACCGGGCGCGCGCCCATGACGACCATGTCGTAGGCATGGACGGACTCGTGCGTCACTGCTCCTGTCGTTCAAGGGGGTTCCGGCCTCCGCACACCGGGGCCGGCTGTCCCGTTCCGTCAGGCATCGACCCCGAGCCCGATCGCCGATGCCGTACGGCAGGCCGGCCCCAGCCACACCGTCGTGGCGGGCCTCGAACTGTCGGCACCGGCAGGCACGTCGCGGCCGCTCTTCCCCGAGTGGGCGGACGTGCTGCCCCCACGCCCGAACCTCTGGCCTACGCGGGCGCCACCCGGCACCGTCTGCTGACGCACGAACTGTTGAGCCTCCAGATGAACCGGATGACCGCCCTGCTCGAACTCGGTGAGGAATCCGGCCGGGCTCTCGTCCTCGAGCTGGGCGGCGATGCGTCCGAACCGCGGCTCGCGGCCGACCCCGGTCAGGCGCTCGCCCTCACCAAGGACTGCATGCGTCTGATCACGGCGAGAGAGACGTGGATCTGGGCGACGAGGATCGCGTCTGCGCGGGTCGCTGTGCCGACGGCCGTCGGACCGCGGACGCGGGCCGAACGCGTCGTAAAGGCCTTCGCGCGGGGACTGGGCGGACTGGATGCCGCTGTCGCACGGGCCGCCCCCGAGGAGTGCCAGGCGATCCGTGCCGAAGCCCGCGACGACACCGAGTCGGCGACGCCGGCCTGAGACTGGGCGTGGGCGCGGCTGCCGCGCCCACGTGAGGAGGCGCGGGCTCCGGAGGGCGCCGAGCGGTGTGCTCGTGCGGCACGCTGCGGCCGCCGTGGATGCGGTAACCGGCTCTTACTCCGTGAGCGTGGACCGGTGTGACTGCCCCACCAAGACATGACGAACCATCAGATAGCGGGCGAGCTGTCGAGGGTCGCCGAGCACGGCCGGGGCACTGCTGAAATCGGCGAGGGGCAAGTACGGAGTGAGTTCCAGGACGGCGCCGGCCGTGATCGTCAGCCGTTCGGAGCTCTGAGACACCGCGAGCGCCTACGAAGCCGTCGTACTGTCCGCTCGTGCCGCCGCGTCGAGCAGGATGGCCGCCGCGGCGCGAGCGGTCGTGGCGGCGGACGGATCACGGTCCATCCGGGCCGACTGCCCCGCGCCGTCGTACAGCAGGTGGAGCTGACGGGCCAGCGTATCCGGGGCAGCGAATCCGGACGCCGTGGCCAATTCCGTGAACAGGCCACGCATCCAGAGACGGTAATTGTCGGCGACCTGGCGGATCGAGCTGTCCTCGGCCGTCTCGGCGGTGGCCCGCACGAACGCACAGCCGTTGTACTCGGGGTCGGTGATCGCCTCGCCCAGCGCGTCGAAGACGCCGAGCAGCTGCTCACGCGGCGTGCGATAGCGCGTCAGGGTCCGGGTGATCCGGTCCTTCATACGTACGTACCGCAGGTCGAGGTACGCGCAGACGAGGCCTTCCTTGCTTCCGAAGGTGTTGTAGAGGGACGCCTTGGCGACTCCGGCGTGTTCGATGACACGGTCGATACCGACGGTCTGCACGCCTTCACCGTAGAAGAGCTCGTTGGCCGCTTCGAGCAGCCGCTCACGTGCCGACGCCTTGGTCGTGGTCTTGGTCGCCATGGTCATTCCCTCGCAGACAGACCTGTTCATTCTAACTCCGGAGAGCTCCGTCACACCTTTGAGACCTGGGCCACAGGCGCTTCCTCGGTGATGAAGTCCTGCGAGCGGATCACCGACACTCGCTGCGCCGATTCCACTCGGCGGCCGCTGAGCAGCAGCCCGGCCAGGGCCGCGAGAGCCAGCACGATGACGGCGATGCCGTACTCCCTGGACGTCTGGATCAGTCCGCCACCGTGCACGATCAGAGCGCCGGCGATCACGGCCGGTACACCCAGGCCCACGTAGCACACGACGTACAGGAGGGAGAGGACTCCGGCCCGCTCCTGCGGCTGCACCTGCGGGATGACCAGCCTGATGCCGCCCTGGAAGCCGCTGCCGAAGCCGACGCCGGAGATCGCGCCGCCCACGAAGAAACCGATCACGGAGGCCGTACCGCCGGAGCCCGAGCCGATGGACACCAGAGTGATCGTCACGCCGACGACCAGTGTGCCGATGCTGATCAGCATCATGGTCCGCGTTCCGGCGCTGCGCACCAGCAGGACGGCCAGGCCGGCGCAGCTCGAGATGACGAACAGGGGCAGTCCGCCCCACACCACGGAGTCGGAGCGCACCAGGGTCCGGGTGATGGCAGGTCCCAGGGCGCCGTACAGACCGGCCAGCGCCCACACCGCGAAGATCACGGGCGTGGCGATCGCCACCGACGCGCGGGCCGACCTGGGCAGCTTGAACTCGGGGACCAAGCTGGACAGCGCGCCCGGCTTGCGGGTCACCGTCTCGTTGAGGGCGAGCACGGCCAGCGCCTGCACGACGAAGACGCCGAGAAGTACGGCATAGATGAGATGGGTGGGGGCCGGCAGGTACTGCACGATCAGTCCGGAGGCGATGGCGCCACTCGCGGTTCCCATCGTGGGTGCGAAGGAGTTCAGCAGGCTGCCCTTGCGCGCGTCGATGTCGAGCATCCCGGCGCCGATCGCCCCGACGGCCGCCCCGGTGCTCACTCCCTGCAGGACACGCCCGACCAGCAGCGTGCCCACGTCACCTGCGGAGATGAACACGACCATGGCCACCACCTGTACGAGCAGGGCCATCAGGAGCACCGGGCGTCTGCCCACCTTGTCGGAGACCCTGCCGAAGATCAGGAGCGAGACCAGCACAGCCACCGCGTACGTGCCGAAGACGATGGTGACGGTGATGGGGGAGAAGCCCCAGTGCTGCTGGTAGATCGCGTAGAGGGGGGTCGGTGCGCTCGACGACGCCAGCAGCGATATGAGGATCGATGCCAGCAGGGCGATGGAGGACTTGGGCCCCAGGTTCAGGGTTCGGTGCCGTTGGGCCGCGTGAGCGGGAGACGGCCTGGCCGAGGTGCCCGGAGAGGAGGGCTGACGCGTGGTGGATGCGCGGCTCATGGGTCACTTTCCGGATAGGGCGAAACGGACGCCTTCATGTTAGACAGATCTGTCTAATAGATGCGAGGCCGGATGAGGTGAGGTGGGTCGCACCAGCTCATCGTGCGTGGTTCGTCGCGCTGGGCATCACGGGTGTCGGCGGGAGTCGTCCGCGGCCGGCGCGCTGCTCGCGCGTGAATTTCGGGGTCGGACGGATCGGCCGCGCCGTCGGTCGCTGCGACCACACCGAGCAGACCGATCCGTGCAGGTCGTGGACTCTGGCACCTCGTCCCGCCGCTCGACCGTCGGCTCGCGACGGCCGGTGCGGCGATCGCTGGTACCGGCGGGGCGCAGCGCACGGGCTCCACGCGGCATGCGGGCGCCCGGTGCCGCCCGCGTCCGGTGCCGCCCGTGCCCGGTGCCGAACCGGTTCACGCGCCGCCCAGGAGCTGCTCGAACGGCGCGGGGCCGGGGTAGGGAACCGCGGGCGTTGCCGGCTCGCTGCGGCCTGGACGGCCACATGTGACTCCCGGGTGGCGCCGCCGGGGCAGGCGCCACCCGTGCCTCGTGCCGTCACGACGGCCGTTCGCCGGGGGAGTGGGTCGTAGCCGCGTGCGGCGCTCAGGTGGCGACGTTGCGCAAGGCGGCCGCGAGCTTCTTCAGGTCCAGTTCCTTGAGGTGGTCGAGGAAGTGGCGGCGGATCGCGTCCAGGTTGGTGGGCCAGGCCTCTTCCAGCCGGGCGAGTCCGGCGTCGGTGAGCGAGGCGTGCCAGCTGCGGCCGTCCCGCTCGCACCGCAGTCGCTTGATGAAGCCCTCGCTCTCCAGCCGGTTCACGATGCGGGTCGTACCGCTGAGTGACATCTCGATGGCACTGGCGAGCTCGTGCATGCGCAGCTGTCGATCAGGGGCCTCCGACAGGTACATCAGGGACAGGTACTCCGTGTTCGACAACTGCTGCTCTCGTTGCATCTGGGCGTCGATGGCGCGCGGCAGGGCGTAGAGGACGGAGGGGAGGGCGCGGACGACGGCATCCTCGTCGGCGGTGAGCGGTCGCAGCGCGTCCGGGGGCAGGGTGGGCTTGCGTGTCATGGGGCATACCTCGCGTGTGTGCGGTGGGAAGCACGTCTGCCGACCGAGCGGCCCGGCTCCCCCTTCTGCTGCAGTTCTGGTTCGAGCCCTGCGTTCCTTTCCCTGTGCGATGGCCCGGCCGGGCCATCGGTGGTGATCCCTTCCGCCCCTCGGTGGACGTGCCCGGCAGCCTCGTGGGCCGGCCGACGGGCCGAGTGCGAGGCGCAGGCGGGACCTGCCGCCCGTGGATCGACTCTCGTGACTACTTGACGAAGCAAATTCTCGTGTTAAGTTACTTGCCGAAGCAAGTATATCCCGATCCGGTTTCCAGGGTCATATCCATGCCCGGAACGGACACGGGATCATTTCCACGAAGGGTTCAGCGTGACCAAGATCGGAATCATCCTCGGCAGCACCCGCCCCGGCCGCAACGGAGAGGCTGTCGCCCGCTGGGTGCACGATGTCGCCTCGAAGCGGACCGACGCGGAGTTCGAGCTGGTCGACCTCCTCGACTACAAGCTCCCCCACCTCGACGAGGTGCTCCCGCCCTCGCTCGGCCAGTACTCCCAGCCGCACACGCAGGAGTGGGCGAGCAAGATCGCCTCGTTCGACGGCTTCGTCATGGTGACGCCCGAGTACAACCACTCCACGTCCGGCGCCCTGAAGAACGCCATCGACTACCTGTACGCGGAGTGGAACAACAAGGCCGTCGCGTTCGTCGGCTACGGCGGCCTGGGCGGCGCCCGAGCCGTCGAGCACCTGCGCCTGATCGCGGGTGAGCTGCAGATGGCGGACGTGCGTTCGCAGGTGTCGCTCTCGCTGTTCCATGACTTCGAGAACTTCAGCGTGTTCAAGCCCGGCGACTTCCAGGTCGAGGCCCTGAACACCACCCTGGACCAGGTCCTGGCCTGGAGCAAGGCGCTCGCTCCGCTGCGTGCCGCGTAACGAACGCACATCGACGGCCCGCCCCCCCGGCGGGCCGCGAAGCCCGTGGCGGGAAACCGCCGCACGGGCGCGACCGGGTGGCTTCCGGCCGACGGCGGGCAGCGCCGCGGGAGTCCACCGGTCGCACGTGCTCGCCGGCGCGCCGGTGGGCCCCTGCCCGGCCGCCGTCCCCGGTGCGCCGCAACCGACCGCCACGGCGAGTTCCGTGAAAGGTCCGCATGGACCCTGCTCTTGCTCACCCAAACAAGATGTTTGACGGAGCAAGTAAAGAATGGGTACGTTCAGATGTCGCCGCCTCATCGGCATACAGCGCGGTATGTCGTGACGTCTGTCATGGGCGGCAATCCGCCAGAGCGGCTTCTGGCGACGTCGAGTCAGGAAAGCCCCGCCGTGCGCATCCTCTTCTTCAGCAACCCGCTCCCCGAACGCCTCACTCCCCTGCTGCCGCTCGCCCGAGCGTTGCGCGAGAGCGGGCACACCGTAGCCTTCGCAACGGCCGTGGAAGCGGCGCCCCGGCTGGAGTCGGACAGCTTCGAGCTGATGCTCTTCGGCCCCACCACTCACGAGGTGACGGCCGAAGTCGCTCGCCGTATCGGTGTGGACATCCTGTTCAGCCCGGCGACGGACGTCATGGCGGAGTACTTCGCCGGCGCACGGGTGGACCTCATGGCGGACGAGGCCGTGGACCGGGCCGGGCCGTGGGCGCCCGATCTGATCGTCTCCGAGCACTGTGACCTGGTCGGGCCACTGGTCGCGAGCGCACACGAGGTGCCGTGCGCCGTGGCGGTCACCGGTCCTGCGCCGGAGCCGGAGGAACTCGACGCGCTCACGGCAACGGTGCGTTCGCGTTACCTCGACCGCGGACTCCAGCCCCCCGCGCGGACGCCGTCCGGCCGCTGGCTGCTCCACCTGTCCCCGCCGAGCCTGCGGCACGAGGAGGGGCCGTCGTCGTCCCCTCACCATATGGCCATGCGCGCGGATCCCTGCCGGGGACCGGTGCCACAGCCACGAGCGCGCCGAGTTTCGGGCACGGGCCGACCGAAGGTGCTGGTCGGCTTCGGCGCCGAGGCGGTGACGTCACTGGAGCTCGGCCCCGTGCTCAAGGCGTTGAGTGCGCTCGACGTCGACCTGCTGGTGGCCGCGAAGGGCAGACGGGTCGATGTCCTCGAAGGGGAGGGGGAGGAGATACGACTCGTGCCAGGCACCGCGATCGCCGAAGCACTGGAGGACGTCACCGCGGTGCTCCACCACGGAGGTCCTGACATCACCTTCGCCGCCGCGGCACGCGGTGTCCCCGCCGTCGTGGTGCCCGAATCGCCCGCGCAGCTGCGGTGGACGGAGCGCCTGGCGGCGGCCGGTGCGGCCATCGTGCTGCCTGCCGGAGAGCGGGATCCCGCGACGATCGCCGCCGGGCTCGGCGCCCTGTTGTCCGACGCGCGGTTCACCGCTGCGGCGTCGCGCCTCCGCGAGGAGGCGGCCGCGATGCCGACGGCGGTACAGGTCGCCGAGTGGCTCGTCACGGCGGTGACGGCAGCCGACGGGTGACGACGGGTGCGCCGGGCGCAGGGGTACGTCGTCCGGTCGGCGCGGCTTCGCCGGAGCCGTGACCCGACCCGACGGCTGCGCGCGCCCCGCGAGTGCGTCCCCGTGCAAAAGATCGCAGGAGCGCGTCCTGCGGCGACCCGAGGCGGGGACCACACGGCGTCAGCAGGGCGCTATGCGCTCCAGCACCTTCGCGGCCGCGGCGATGTCGCAGCCCTCCAGGTGCGAGAAGATATGGCGCCGCACACTCGCGAGGTTGGTCGGCCAAGCCTGCTTCAGCTGGGTCCAACCGGCGCTGGTGAGGACGGCCAGCCACGCCCGGCGGTCGTCGGGGTCCTTCTCCCGCAGCACCAGTGACTGGGACTCGAGCCGGTTGACCACGCGAGTCATGCCGCTCAGCGACATCCCACACATATTTGCGAGCTCACTCATTCGCATCTGGTTGTACGGGACCTCGGAGAGGTGTACCAGCACCATGTACTCAACAGTGGAAATCGAATGCTCTTCCAGCATGTCCGCGTCCACGACTCGAGGCAAGAGCGTCATCACTCTGCCCAGCGCCCGCAGGAAGGCCTCCTCGTCGGGCTTGAGGGGCTGGATATGCTTCACGTCTGCCATGCGGCACAGTGTAAGTGGCGTCCCGCTGCCGAAAACGACGGTCGTACGGTCCTTCTTCGGCCCTACCTCGGAAAGAGCCGACGGTCGGAGCTCATTCGTGAGGAGATATCCGGAGCCGGGCGACCGGTCGGCCACATGTTCGCCTCCGGCCGACCGCATCGCCGCGGGAGAGACCAGAACATGCATAGGTGTCTTGGTGAGTGAATACGTATCAGAGAGGGAAGCGTCCGGACCGGGAGGGGCCCAGCCGAAATGTCCTCCGTCCGGGCGTCCTGTCCGGACGTGGCACATCGGCCGGGCGGGTCACGGAAGCCGAAGCCCCTGGGCGTCCGATGCGGTTCCGCGTGGTCGGCCGGCAGGGCCGACACCATGTCTCCGAGCAGAGGCCGACGCGACTTCCCCTGCACGTCGGACTTCGCCGAGTCCTTGGCCGTGAGGCGAGCCGTGCGCGCGGACGCGGACCGCGACCCTTTCGGTGAAGGAGAAGAAGCGGTGGCGTGGGACGGTTGCTCGGACCGTTCCGGCACGGGTTCTTCCTTGACCTGTCCGAGCAGACACCGCTGACGTCATGTGAGGGGACTGGTCGGAGTGTCGGAGGCGGCGGCCCGTGACTCCGACAGGTCCGCCGGTGTCCCGCCGCCCGTGAGAGAGCGGCGGGTCACCGCCCGCTCTTGAAGTCCCGGGCGGTGGCTCCGCTCAGGAAGCGGCCGTCTGGGGAGCGCTCTGCTTCCGGGCGCGATAGGCGGCGGCCTTGAACTTGTTGCCGCAGGAGTCCATGCCGCACCACCGACGCCGTGTGCCTCGTGAGCGGTCCACGTAGACACGTGTGCACTCGGGGTTGCCGCACTCCTTCAACAGCGGCACCTCTGGACCGCTGAGCACGTCGACGGCGAGCCGGGCGACGGTGGACAGCGCCTGGTCCGTGGTCGCCTCGGTCCAGCGCCCGGTCCGCGTGAGCTGCGGTGTCGCCGGGAGCCTGCGTGCGGCGGCGTTCAGGACGTCCAGCGCCTCGTCGTCGTACTCCTCCCCCCAGCAGCGGGCCATGACGAGCTCGTAGATCGCCTCCCGCAGGGTCTTGGCTCGCTCGACGCCGGCTTCGTCGCTGGGCGTGATGGCGTCGACGAGTCCGCACTCCACGAACCAAGCGTCCAGCCGGTCCGGAGTCGCGAACATCTCGAATCGCACCGTACGCCGTGCGCGCAGCGTCGCGGCGAAGTCGAGGGCCGCGTTGCCGCAGACGAAGGCATGCTCGTGATTCACATCACCATTCTGGCCGGTGACGTACGAGATGGCAAGGCGCCGAGCGGATCCCCGGCCCGGCGCCGGTGGCGGTCCCGCTCGTGGGCGGGCGCTGCCCGAAGGACTCGACACCGGTGGCAGGTCGAGCTGGGTGGGACGGTGCAGTGGCCCCACCACACAGACCGGGCACCGGGGACTGCGCTCGCCGGTCGAGGTGGTCACCTCCCGGCGGGTGTCCGCTCCGATCCACCAGGCGCCGGTGACCTCCCGGCCGAACCGTACATGGTCGACGAGCCGACGGCGCCGGGCCACGTCCCGCAGGTGGTCCAGGATCTCCCGCTGGCCGGTCAACAGCCGGCTCCGGTCGCGGTTCTGGTCGAAGGAGTACGAGTACAGGGGGGACGGGCGCGCATCGCCTTGCGAAACAGTGCGGCGGACCTCGTAAGTGGTGCCCCTACGCGCCGTGTTGTCCGGCTTCGGCTCGGTCGTCGAAGTGGTCGACGTCGACGACGGCCTGGGCCAAGGCGGTGGGGGCCTCCTGCGGAAGGCTGTGGCCGATGCCGACGAGCGTGCGGTGGGCGTACTTGCCGGTGAAGCGGTCGCGGTAGGAAGCCCCGTTGCCCGGTGCGGTGACGCCGGACGCCCCAGGCCGGCAGCGCCAGCCCGCCGCCTGGAGGCCGCGCGAGCCGGACTGGCCCTGCTGATGGACGAGCCGGCCCCGGAAGAGGTCACCGCCGTCGTCGGGCAGGTGCTGTCCGACCCCGGCCACGCCGCCGGGGCACAGCGCCTGAGCAAGCAGACAGCCGCGATGCTGTCCGCGGCGGAGGTTGCCGAACACCTCATCGCCTGACCGGCCGACGTGACACCGGGAGAACCCTTGCGAAGGTGCCGTCCTCGTACCGGTGGTCCGCAGCGTCCCGACCGACGAACCCGGCCGGCTCGCTGTTCAGCGTCCCGGCGGTCGCGGCGACCGTCGCCCTCGTCAAGGATGCGACCTCGGGAGCGCTCGCGTCGCCGGATGCGGGACTTGCCCATCGATCACGCCGTAGTCACAAATGCCCCGTCCGGGGGAGGCGTTGGCGACTCGTTATCCCGCGCTCGGATCTTGCCGGTGCGCTGAGCAGCAGCACGTTGGGGTGTGCGTTCGCAGCCATCGTCGTGTTGACGTACGTCGGCCGCCCCGGGCCGGGAAGTAGAGTGACGGCCGTGCTCGTCTCGCAGTTGCCCGGTACGTTCCTCCCCGAGGGAGACACGTTCCTGTGGTACTCGGGCGGTGCGCCGGTCGCCCAGCACGTCCCTCCCTTCCCGTGTCTCTTGTGCCGTATTGCGGACGAGCACCCTCGATGGAGAATTCATGAGCGCCAAGGCCTCCCTTTCTACGTGGCCCACACCGATGGAACCCATGCCTCGCCTGGCGGCAGCGCTCGGCCTGAACGGTGGTGAACTCTGGGTCAAGCGGGACGATCTGACCGGCCTCGGCGGTGGGGGAAACAAGGTACGGAAGCTCGAATGGACGGTGGGGCACGCCCTCGCCGCTGGAGCGGACACGCTGGTCACGACCGGTGCGGCGCAGAGCAATCATGCTCGTCTGACCGCGGCCGCCGGCGCGCGCCTGGGGATGAACGTGGTCCTGGTGTTCCCCGGGACGCCCGACAGCGCGGCGGCCGGCTCCGGAAACCTCGTGCTCGACAGCCTTTTCGGGGCCAGCGTCCACTGGTCCGGCGAGACGGACCCCAGTGCCATGGGCGCTGTCGCCGAGGACGTGTGCGAGCAACTGCGCAGGAGCGGTGCGCGCCCCTACGCGATTCCCTTCGGCGGATCGAGCCCCCTGGGTGCGCGAGGGTATGTCGAAGGCGGCGATGAGATCCGTTCGCAACTGCCCGCAGTGGACCACGTGGTCGTGGCGCTCGGATCCGGCGGCACCATGGCCGGGCTCATCGGCGCCCTCGGCGAAGAACGTGTGCTCGGCGTCGACTGCGGGGCTGTCGCGGAACCGGCCGAGGTGGTCGCCGCGCTGGCCACCGAGGTCACCGGCCGCAGCGTCACGGCCTCGTCGCTGCGCGTCCGCCTCGACCAGGTCGGCCCTGGCTACGGAGTGCTGCACGAGCCCGTCATGGAAGCTTTGAACGCGACTGCGCGAGCAGAGGGAATCGTCCTGGATCCCATCTACAGCGGGCGGGCCATGGCGGGCCTGATGGCGGCCGTGCGTGACGGCGAGATCCGACCGGACCAGCGCACCGTGTTCCTTCACACCGGCGGGCTTCCCGGGCTCTTCGGGCACACGCAGACGGTTCGGCGCAGCGTGGCCGCGCTCGGCTCGTTCCCCTCCAGTTGATCTTTGAGGAGCGCCGGTGTGCTCGGCGGGCGGGCCGGACGGACACGCCTGTTCGCCAAATGCGCACCCGATCGTCTCCGGCAGCGCCGTTCGTGACGACTTCGTCCGACGATCCCTGCTCAGAGGTGTAGTTCCCCCTTCTCGTGTCGCGCGACGTCTGCCGTACGTCCGAGTGCCGCATGTCACGGACGTGAACTCGCCGACCGGACAAGCCTGTTTTACCGGGACTCTTGCAGAAAGCCCCGGCGTTCACGCCGGGGATGAATGCATCTCAAGACTGCTCTGACAGCGTGCGGCTGATCGCCACCACCCCGTCAACCTACCTGGCCCTCGCGGGCTCCACCCGTACGACGTCGTCCGCGACGACGGTCTCGCCCCTTGCAGCCGCACCGGCAGTCGGTGCCTGCGAGTCCCTCTCCGCCCATCGGTGGATTCCCCTGATCACCGGTGAGCGCATCGCGGTCGACGGCGCGGGCAAGTTGGTCTCCGCCCACCCCGCTGAGGGCAGGGACGAAGTACGCATCCGGGTCGAGACCGTAGGCGAATTCCCGAGGACGGTCGAGAAACCGATGTCGTTGCCGCCGACGGTGAGAGTGACCAGGTCGGTGTCCCGGTCGAGGTACCGACCTGGGTGGGCACTGTGCCCTGGACGGACGTCATGTCCGCTGTTGTCGCCCCGGCGCAGCTCACGTCGGTGAGCTGCGCGGTTGCCGACCGAGCCAGGAGAGAGAGGGGTGCGTCCTCTCCTGGGCGGGCTGGTCCGACGGTGCCGCAGTGCGGGCAGCGGCCGTACCGGCACGGCCGTGCGGCCGGCTCGACGCCAAAGCCTGGGGTTGCGTCGTCTCTGCAGATATGCGGGCTTGAGACATGTGCCTTGAGACGGTGTGTAACTGAGACGCTCACTCTTCACACGCACAAGGGCCTGAAAGGAGCCATGTCTTCTGTGACGACTTGGTCCTGCTCGCGTGAGCACAGGTGATGAGGGGTGTCGCGCCCTGTCCGGTGGTGATGTGGATCCTCTGAGCGAGGCGTCGAGGCCCACCTCACTCGGAGATGTGTGATCCGCACATTTCCGTAACCTCCTTGACTGGTGACGCGCAGGTGATGCAATGTGGGGCTGCCGGCGCCGGACGGGCCGGTTCGCTACGGCGGAAGGAAGTCACCGTGGACACTCACCCTGAGTCGGACGCGGCAGCGGCGGCGGTACGGCATGCGCGATTCGGCAAGCTGCCCGAGCGCATCCAGTTTCACCAGATGATCGAGGAAGAGACGGCCGGACCGAATGGCGGGGCCGCCAACGCCTACAACCCCGAAGGCTCGTGGAACCACTTCTCGTGCCTCGCGCTCGACTTGGGGCTATGAGCCCCCGAGTGCAGGTGCGTGACCATTGGCGAGACCGGTCACGCGGAGCTGTGCCTGGCAATCCGGCAAAGTAGTAGGTACATGATGCTCAACGACTCCCTCGATGCATCAAAATTGCGGATGTGACGCGGACCGTGTACCGGCTAGTCGGATGTGCTGTTTGCCTGCACATGTAAACTTGCCCCGTCAATTACCTCGATCTGTAGGAGAGTGCGACCGTCATCCGTGTTCCTTCAGGGCGCGATCGACGTGATGACGATCGCACCCTGGGGGCTGTGCGTGACCCGGCCCGTGGCGCCTGTATCACGGGAGGACGGCCGCCGCACTGCCCCCGGCTGCCGCAGTACGTCTCCGGATGGAGCGTCTGCATCATGGGAATGACCGTCAAGGATCCCGCCGCCGGGCTCTTCGGAGTGCTCGAAACCGGGGATCCGGGCCCTGGCCGCGGAAGTGATGCACACAGCGGCGCGTTCGTGCTGTTCAAGGACGGCGCCGTGGACCAGGTCGTGCCGCCCACCGGACGGGAGATCGACTTCGAGCAGGTCCATGTGCTCGACCTGCGGGACGGCAAGGTGATCCGGCACGACGCAGTGCGTGACGACGTCACGATGCTTGGTCAGCTCGGGAGCCCTTCCGGCGAGCCGGTAGCCGGGATACGCATGCTTGCCTGGCGGGCCAGCGGGCCAGCGGGCCAGCGGACGAGCGGCCGAGGCGGCGGCAGAGGTGACGACGAAGGCGCCGCCGCAGGACATCACTGTGGCGCTATGCGCTCCAGCACTTCCACGGCTGCGCCGACGTCACAGCCGTTCAGGCGCGAAAAGACGTGGCGCCGCATGCTCGCGAGGTTGGTGGGCCAAGCCTGCTCCAGCTGCGTCAGGCCGGCGTCCGTCAGGACGGCGAGCCACGCACGTCTGTCGTCGAGCGCCTTCTCTCGCAGGACCAGCGACTGTGACTCGAGCCGGTTGACAACTCGGGTCATCCCGCTCGATGAGAGCCCGCACAGGTTGGCAAGTTCGCTCATCCGCATCCGGTTGCGCGGCACCTCGGAGAGATGCATCAAAACCATGTACTCGGTGCCGGAAATCGGATGCTCGTCGAGCATGTCCGCGTCGATCAGGCGTGGCAGGAGGGTCATCACTCTGCCGAGTGCCCGTAGGAAGGCCTCCTCGTCACGATTCAGAGGCTTGATACGCGTCACGTCTGCCATGACCACAGTGTAAATGGCTCAACACGGATACGGACGAGGCCTGTTCGCTGCTCTCCGGGTCGCTCCCGGAACACGAAAATGACGGTTGGGAGCAGTCGCCGACGATCGGGACGAGATCGAGCCGTGCGACAGCCGCGAATAGGCGATACGCCGACTTGTAATTGCGTTGCAAACCAAGACAGTCCTACGGCGTGTGCGGTCGCCCGAATCCGACGTGCTTCGCCCGGCCCGCCCGACGGGGGCACCTCTTCGTCGCGCACAAAGATCGACCATGTCCGGTCAGTCGGCTTCCTCCGCCGTGCTGGAGGTGTCTGGCTCCGCGGGCTGGACGAGGGTGTACCTCACCGATCGCTGCTGCTTGTGACGCTGAACGCGGCCCTTGGCGACCAGAGACTCGATGGTGTTCCGCACGACCTGAGGTGTCGGCGCCCGGTCCGGGTGCTTCTCCAGGATCTCGTCCCGCAGCTCCTTCGCCAGACGAGGTTTCGTGTGGGCCCCGAGCAGATCCATCAGGACATCTCCGAGCAGGGGTCGGCGCGACTTCCCCTTGGCGCCGGACTGTGTCGTGCTCGTGCGTCGGGTTGCCCGCGAGGGCGTCCGGCGTGATGTTCCGGTCGACACAGGAGACGTGTTTTCACGTGCTTGTGTTCCGTGCCCGAGTGCGGGTCCGCTCTGCGCCCGCTCGGGCAGCGGTGACGCGTCCGACAAGCCTTCGTAGCGTTCGGCGAGGGTCAGGATGTCGACCAGGAGTGCTTCCTCCTGCTTCAACACCTTCATCTTCTCGGTCAGTTCATGTTGTCGACGGCGATTTACCTCAAGATCCGACACGGCTTGTTCGACGTACCGCGATCGGAGCGAGGTGGTTGATTGGCTGGTCACAACCGTTCACTCCTTCTCATCGATGACGCTGCGCATGCTACCCAGACCTATGTGTGAGGCGCGTGGCTCCTGCTGGACAGCAGCCTGAGCATGTGACGACGCCGATCGGCGAGGTGCTCCCACGTGCTCGGGAGCCATGTTCCAGTCTCGGTTCTCTTTCCCGCGGCAGGAAGTGTGAGGAGCCGGGAGTGGATACGGTCCGTGGTGTGCGCCTTCGTTCCGGGACGGATACGTCGCGCGGACGGACGGTTGCAAGACCATGTGGTGGCCGATCCGAGCAGTGCGGGCGCTCACCGGGAGGTATGTGCGGGCGGCGCGCGGCCGCCGAATAGGGGTTCGTCCCCGGAAAAGGGCGATCGAGGGGGTCGGATATTGGGGTCGGATATTCGGGAAGCCGGGGCGGCCGGTGCCAAGGGCCGGTCGGCAGACGGCCTCGGACCGGGACCGCGATGCGTGCTCCGAGGGCCTTTGACCCGGCCGATCCCGCACTGCTTCTCCGTGTCGGCTGGGGCAGACTCCGCGGTGCAGGTCGAGTTCGTCGGCTCATGGGACCGTGCCAGCCCCACCGTCCAAGGGCGTCGGCGAGATCGGCCGGGTCGGTCTGGCGCCCGCCATCGCCAACCGGATCTTCCACGCGGCCGGCCGCCGTATCCGTTCGGGAGGTGAGCAGGAGCTGACCGAAGCGGCTCGCCACTACCTGGCCTGCATCGGCACCTTCCGGGTACCGGACGGCAAGAGCGTCGTACACGAGGTCGCCTTGTGCCAGTACCCGAACTGGATGGGCGACGGCCGGACCAGGGTGGCGCGACTGGACGGGACCATGCTCGAACTGGAGCCACCCGAGCCCATGGGTGTCCACGGCAGAACGCGCACGGGCGTGCTGACCTGGGAACGCGCCGAGCCGCACTGACCCGGCTATGAACCGGCGCGCGACTCCCGGCCGGGCAGGTGACGGGCAGTTCTCCGGACCAGGTCCGCTGCCGCCATGTCGACTCCGAGTCCGTGGCGCGCCGGTCGCCTCTCGTGCCGCAGGGACGGCCGGACCGCGCGGCACGGCCACGGTGCCGGCCGGGACCGGAACCGCGTGTCAGGCATGGACCCTGGGCGCGATTTTCGTCGCTCAGGACGTCGATTACTTCTGATTGTCGGTTCCGGTGCAGGACCACAGCTGGAGCCGGGTGCCGTTCGACGTGCCCTCGTCCCGTACATCGGCGCGCTTGTCCGCAAGGCTGCTTGCCAGGTGGTGCCGCTTGTCCAGCGTGCATTGCTGCGCGGGGCCGTCGTTGCAGTGCGCCAGTTCCAGGTCTGTTCCGTCGAGCCGTCGGCGAGTTGTACGCACATGCCGAGTCCGTGCATGGAGCCGTCCGCCGCGAAGACCCAGTGCTACGAGATGGTGGCCTGCGAGCAGTTCCAGATCACGAGGGGAGCGCCCGCTACCGCCCTGGCCCCCACGCTGTCGATGCAGCGATGAAAGCCGTGGCCCGCTTGAGGACCTCCACGTCCTCTCGCAGCCTGCGGTTCTCCCGTCGGAGTGTGGCAACTTTCCCGCGCTCGCCGCTGGTCAAGCCGTTCCGCCTGCCCGTGTGGGCTCCGGACTGCTTCGCCTGTTCGGCACCCGGCGCAGTCTGCGCGGTCGCCGACCCACAGGGGCTGAGCACCCGGCGTCTGCCTGTGGAGGTCTCGCTGAGCTCCGGACCCACCAGAGGTCGGACCGTCGTCGATCGTCGCACTCGCAGCGGCGAATCCGAGGTGCACGAGGGGGCGCGCAGTCCGCGGGGCTGGTGTGGGGGAGTGTCGAGAAGTCCACGGTGCTGGCGCACGCCCTGCCGGGCTCGTTTCGCGCCGGGGAAGGGGTATGCGCGTCAGGATGGCGCCTTTCCGGTCGCGGGGATAATGGCTTGCTCGGGCTTGCCCGCCGTCCTCTCGGCGAGAGCAAAGGTGCCCCGTGGTGGTCGGGCCTCGTTCCGAGGCTCGGCCTGTCCGAGGTGGTTCGGGGCGGGGGCTGATGCGCTGTCCTGCCGGAGTGCCTTCGGTTGTCCGGCGGGG